>MUZZ01000161.1:0-7856 GCA_003266075.1 Methanosphaera sp. rholeuAM74 | reverse complement strand
ACTATTGAGGAGATTCCTGTAGAGAAAATCGAAGAAGTTGAAGATGTGGATAAGGATATACCTGAAAACCAGACGAGTACTGTTGATGATGATAGAAAAAGTGTTGGTGAAGATGAGAATAGAGCAGAAGAAAACAAACAAGATTATAATGTAGCACATACTTCTGAGCGTGAGGAGGATGAAAACAATCCTAGTGATGTTGTTGACAATCCATCTGGTAGTGCTATTGATGATGAATATGATCCTCGTGAACATGTAGGTGATATTGAGCATGGAGGTAGTGCTGTTACAATTGAATCTAAGGATTCGAGTAGTAGTCATGATGTTTCTTCTGTTGGGGTTGTTGGTGCAACTGCCTTAGTATATGAAGTTGTTAATAAAGAAAGTGAAGATGGCTTAATTACCTATTTGAATAGTCCGTTCTTTGATGTGTTGGTAATAGCTCTTATTACTGTTTCATTGATTTATGGTTATTTCATTAGAGGTAAGTTATTTATATAATTAATCCCTTTTTATTATTTTTTTTGAGAAATTGCGTGTTTTTTGTTTTTTTAGTTAAAGTTTATTTTTAGGTGTACCAAAACATTTATATAGTCTGGAATATATACTAATAATTAACCATGAATTTAGGTTATCCTAAAATACTATGTATTTTAAAATCATGGTTACAATGAGCTAAAGACATAGACATAAAGAATTATCAAAAAAATAAACTATCACTCCTATAAAATCATAAAAGAATGCTAAAATAGTTAAAAAATCACCTATTATAATAAAATAATTCCTAAATGTCTAAAAAATAGACTCATCACTCCTTATACAAAAAAACATGATATAACTTGTATGAAAAAATAAAAAGAAAATAAAAACTCCCTTAAAACCAGAAAAATTTTCTTTTTTTAAATATTTATACTTTTTTTTGAAAAAAATTACTTAGATAACTCCTCATTACGTTCCAATCCATCACACAATGACTCATACAATGATTTACCACTATCCAAACCAGACAATATGGCTTCAGTAACTCCACCACCAGTAGCAACACTAGAGACAAAATCATCCCCAGATTCACGTGGAACTAAATCTTCACACTTAGAGGCAATCTCCACAAACACAGGAAAATCACGACCAAATCTGCAAATATCATCCCTATTGTCCGAAACACTAGGATCAGCAACACAGAAAACTGCTGGAAGACAACCTGCAATGACCATGTAATCCAAGTCATCCTCACAATCAAAAGTGTAACAATCAAAGTCAAGAACCCCAAAAAGCTCATCAGATAAGTCACATGAAGGATAACAGGCAGCAACAGCCCTAGAATCACGTATACTGTCAGGTCCAGTAGGAATAACCCTGACAACATTAGACGTACCACACTGACTAATGATATCATCAATAGAAATAGCAGCCATGAATGAAACTACAAGCTTAGAATCATCCAAGCCGAAATCGCCAATCTCCTTAAACCTCTGAGGAGGAACACATAACAGTATAACATCACATTCATCCACAATACGTGAATTACTAGAAATACAATCTACCAAGTCATTGTCATACAAGCGTTCAAAAGTAAAAATAGATGCATTATACGATAACGACAAATTATCCCTAGAAAAGCCCTTCTCCAACAACTTCAACGCAACACTCAAACCAATGTTACCAGCACCAATAATGCCAATTCTCTTATCAAATAAATCTTTACACATGAGTAATATATATTGCAGTAAACACTACAAATACTTAATCATCAAAAGACAAATATAGAACACAAGAGGAGAGTGTCCAATAATGATACAAAGCAAATACGCATACCTAAAAAAGATAACACAACAGCTATACAACATGAAAACAACCAAGGTAGACAAAGAATTAGAAGGCACAACCCCACCATCAGTATTCATAGGAACATACAACTACCCCAAAGTATTTGCCGGACCACTACTATCACCATCATTCGAGGACTCAAGCATAATGGACCAACCCGAACAATGGCTAAACACCAACACAACCCAACAGGAAATAATAAACTACCGACTAAGCCTAGTACGTGGAAAACAGACCATTGCAATAAAAGACCTGGAAAACAACTACATAGAAAAACTACAGGAAATATCGATGGCATCAAAATACATACAAAGTGAGGCCCAGTTTAACAAGAAACCCAACGGCATGACATTCAGCACAGAGACAGCACCACACGGACCAAGTGCAATACTCAAGAAGTTTGATATAGACAACGTCAAATGGGACCATCAACTCGAAAAAACCTACTACGACACAGACCTAAAAGCAGCAGACGCTGTAGAAATACTTCACAAAAAAGACGTACCATTCTCACAGATACAGAAGGCATTCTCTGTAGGCACAATGGGAGAAAAAAAGAACAGGAAGCTAGTACCCACGAGGTGGTCAATCACAGCAGTAGACACGACTATAGCCAACAAACTACTTGATAACGTTAAATACTATCCAACGGTAGACACATACAAGGTATACGAGTACACAGGACTCAACAACTACTATGCAATACTGTTAATACCTACACCATGGCAGTATGAGTGGATGGAAGCATTCCTAGATGTGAAAGGCAAGGGTACAATGATATTCACGGACTATGAAAACAATAAACCAAAAAAGGAGTACTCCAGAGTAGGAGGATGCTACTATACTGCTAAGATGGCCATACTTGAGCAGCTGGAAAAGGATAAAAAACAGGCAGGATGCATAGTATTCAGGGAGGCAAACGAAAACTACATACCACTAGGAGTATTTAATGTTAGAGAAAATATTAGACACGCAATGCAGAGTGAAGCACGTGAATTTGAAAGTATGCAACAAGCACTAGATTATATTGAAACAAAACTGCAACTAACAGTAGCTGACTTCAGACGTGCCGGAGATTTACTGGATGACGTGATTAAACACAGACAAACAACGCTAGACCAATTCTTCTAAAGGTGATATTATATGTTAGAACTAGAAAACAAAAGCATAAGCAGTGATACTGTTGAAGCCATGAGGGATGCTGTCGGGAAGAGTTATGACTACTATAATAGTGCAGTTGATGAGATAAAGAAAATTCTTCCATCTGATGAGGTACATATACTAAATAGTGCAAACAGTTGCATATTAACTGTTTTGGAGGCAATACCAGAACCTATACTGGTGGCAGATCAGGGTGGATGGAATGGATTTAACAAGATGGCATGGGTAATGAAAAAAAAAGTGGAAGAAATCGAAACACGTGAAGGCATAATAAATATTGAAGAACTGGATAAGTATCTGACAGAACATGATGTGAAGTCTCTGTATATTACAAGCATGAGTGCATATACTGCAAGACAACCCATAGAAGAAATAAATAAACTATGCAATATACATGAAATAATATTCATACTGGATACTACACCAACAATAGGAGCCCAAGAAAACAAAAACATAGCAGACCTACAAATAACATCAACAGGAACACCGAAAATACTTAACATAGAAAACGGAGGAATAATAGCCAACAACACAAAAAAAATACAGCTAAACAAAGACCTGATAAAAACCCTAAAAGCAGACAACATCACCTGTGCAGGAATAAAACATGAAATACACAAAACACCACAAATACTCCAAAAAACGCTAAAAACAAACACATACCTAAAACAACAACTACAAAAACAACTTCCACCCGAAAACAAGATAATACACCAAGATAAAGAAGGACTAAACACGATTATAACAACAAAAAGCAAAAAAAAGGCAAAAACACTAGCATACCAAATCAACAAGGAAATAAACACAAAACCAACACTAATAAAAACAGGACCACAATACAACAGAATAAAAAAGCCGAGCATAATCATAGAAACAAAAAACATAGCCATAAAAGACCTGACAAAAGAAAACATGGACAAACTAAGCAAAATCATACTAGAAAAAATAAGACAAAACTAGGAAAAAATGGAAAAATAGGATATCCAAAGAAAACCCATTAAACTACACTAAAACCAATGAGCTTAACCCTGTTTGAACGCAAACTAGGATTATCATCAACACCCTCCGACAACTTAGTAGTAATATACTTCTTATTATCATCAGGGAAAACCGTGGCAATTTTCAAATCATCATCATCCATAAGAACACCTGCCAAGAAATTCGCACCACCAGAAATTCCGATACCCAAACCAAAATCCCTGGCAATAATCTTAGACATATTAATAGCATCCAAGTCATCAATCAAAACAATATCATCAATCAAAGACTCATCAACAATACCAGGTATGAAGTCATCACCAATGCCCTCAATCATATGACTCCCCTCATCCATACCCATCTTAAGAATAGACAAAGTAGAAGGCTCAAGGGCAAAGACCTTTGAACTAGGATTATACTCCTTCAACCTGCCACCAATACCCATCAAAGTACCACCAGTACCAATCCCAGAAACAAATGCATTGACATCTGGAACAGCGTCAATAATTTCCTTAGCTGTTGTCCTATACTGAGCCTCAACATTCAACACATTATCAAACTGGAGAGGTCTGTACGCACCAGTTTCCAGAGCAAAATCTTCAGCCAACTCCAAAGCACGTTTAAATCCACCATCCTCCTTGGATACAAGATGAACATGGGCCCCATACATTTCAATGAGCTTCCTCCTCTCCAAGCTCACCCAATCCGGCATGAAAATATGGACATCATGACCAAAAAGAGTGCCAATAGCACTAAAAGCAATACCAGTATTTCCACTAGTAACCTCCACAATACTCTGACCATCAACCAGATTACCATTCTCACGCTCACGCTGAATAATATACAAGGCAATTCTATCCTTAATACTGCCAGAATAATTATAAAACTCTAACTTAGTATAAATACTACTTCGTCTTCCTTCATATTCATAATCAATCCTAATCATCGGCGTATTACCAACTAACCCATCAATATCCATAAATATCCAAAACCCTCACAATCAAAAAATAATTGAAGCTGTTATAACAGACCACAAAATCCGAATTAAAAATAATAATTCCATAAATATAATTATATACTACATCAAAGATTAACTTTTCTCTCAGACAAAATTAGGGTATTTTCAAAGTCGTTAAATTATGCGTGAATTAATACTCATCATATTACTCAAAAGTTGGTAGGCTTTTAACAAGTCCAATTAGCATATTACATAACACATAGTAATACGTAAGTTCTGTATCGAAAACATCCTCAAAAAAAGTATCCTAAATAAGACAGTCATCGAAGTAGTTAATATTGAATTTAACACATAATCCAAACAAAACTTGAAAAAAAAGAATATTAAAATAATCATATCCCCAAAACTAGCAACAATATACAACAATTTTAAAAAAAAGGAGGATATGAATCCATCTTAGAAATAATGAATTATTCCGGGTAATATGGGTAAATTCCATTTTCTAGGAAATATTCATTGAGCCATAGATTGAATAAGTTATCATAAATTTTATACTTGTTTTCATGTTTTTCCACCAATAATGAGTTTTGCAACTTTACTAGTGGCTTACTTAGTGATCCTGTTGTAACATTTAATTTTTCTGCCAATTCTTTCCTTATCAATGGTTTTTCTAATAGTTTTATTATTATTTCCTGTTCTTGACGTGTTAAACTGTACCACAAACTTATGTAATGTATGACTAATACATTTAAATTTATTTTTAATTCTTTTTTAACCATATCAGGAGTTAATAGCTCATCACGTGTAATTAGATTCGCAAAAGTATTGATATATGATGGTAATCCTCGTGTACATTCATAGAATTTCTTTAAACCATCTTCTGTAAATTTTAAGTCTGGTACTCCTTGAGTTAAATATTTTTTCGTAGTTGAATAAGAGAATGGTTTGATTTGTATCGTAAGCATTCGTCCACCGAATGCACCTTTATTTCCTGCAACTTTTTCAATTAACTGATCATAGATACTCATACTTCCACTAAGTATATAGGCCACATTTCCCTGATCCTGTATAGAACTACGTAAATACCACAAGAAATCATCTAAATCTTCGTTTAAGTTTTTTATTTTTTGAAACTCGTCAAAAAATACTATTACACCTTTTAACATGAAACTATACTCTTCATATATCCTCTGAGGCAAGTCCATCACAAATTCAGCTAGTTTCTGATAATTATTTTCTTTATGAAAATGTGGTATAGGCATATCACCCATTTTAATGAATTTATCTATGGATATATCATTGGTTTTGAATAATTTCTCAAGTTTCTTATCGAATGTAATCAAATCCTGTTCTTCACATGCTTTAATAATTCTAGAATAAAAAAACTCCATAAATGATTGTCTATCAAATCTGGTTTTCTGAAAATTATTTGATTTTGTCATATCCACATGTATTACTAAATAATCTCTTTCAAAATCATGCAAAATCTTCCTCATCAATACTGTTTTACCAACACCTCTAACTCCAATAACAAACAAATCTGGAGATGATCCTTCTTCTGTCGTTTTAAGTATATTTGAAATTAAATTAATCTCATTGGTTCTATTGAAGAACTGAATATCAGTTAAATTGTTGTTTGTTGACCATGGCAGCATCATTTTTTCACCTTTATTAAATATGTGTTGTCCACACTTTAAATAGTTATTGTAAAAAACAATAACATATAACAAGTATTGTAAAAAACAATACCCATAACAAGTATTGCAAAAAACAATATCCATAACAAGTATTGCAAAAAACAATAACCTATAAAAGGAGAGGATTATGCTATTCTAGCTTTTAAGTGATAGCAATGCTATATTTTCATTTAGTTGACCAAGTATGTCCAGGCTTTCATCCAAGTGATATGCTTTTATTATCCTGTCAGCATCATATTCTTCCAGTAGTTGGTCGTTCCTATTATCCAGTAGTGCTGCGACTTTTCTTATTTGTTCATCATTTGTGTCAACGTATACTACTGTGATGTTTCCCTTCTCTTTTATTCCCAGTAGCTTGATAGCCTTTGTTATCTGCTTCTGTGCCGATAACCTTACACATATCTCCAGCCCCTTGTCATTTGCGAAGTTCTGTTTTTCACTGAAAGCCTTGAATGCCATTGCCATTGCCTGTTTTAAGTGCTTACTACCACATATGTAGTTTGTATCCAGTAGTTGTATTGTTGAATCCTCTTGTTCTAGTGTTATCTGGTTTATTTGTCCCAAGAGTTGTGGTATGTCTTCGATTGTGTTATCCTCGTAGGTGTGTACTATGATGTGATGTTTTTGCAGTATTTCTTCTTGTTTATCAATCATGTTTATCTTCTCTTCTGGTCGGATAGTACCTTATTTACTCCTTTGAGGTATGCCTCGACACTTGCCATTATGATGTCCGGCTGTGTACTCCTAGAAGTTATTACTTTGTCTTTATACTTGAGTTTTACAAGTACATCAATTAATGCGTCTGTTCCACCAGTTATTGCATCCACGTGGTATTCCTCTAAGGTAATCTCAGCAGTATCTTCTATACTTTTTCTTATGGCTTCTATTGCCGCATCTACTGGTCCTACCCCTACTCCTGCTTCTATCCTTTCCCTGTTGTTGATGTTTACCCTTACTGATGCTGTTGGTGTCACCTTGTTTCCTGACACTGTAGTGTATTCCTGCAGTACCAGTGAGTCTTCAGGATCCATGTGTAGTATGTCATCTGTTATTGCCTGTAAATCCACATCGGTAACTGTTTTTCCCATATCGGATAATGATTTTACTCGTTCAAATATTCTGTTTAGTTCTTCATCGCTTACTTGGGTGTTTGTTTCCTTTATCTTTTCACTTATAACGTGCTTTCCAACATGTTTTCCGAGTACGAATCTGCGTCTGTGTCCAACTGTTTCAGG
>MUZZ01000136.1:370-1314 GCA_003266075.1 Methanosphaera sp. rholeuAM74 | reverse complement strand
TGTGATAACAGCAGTGGTGTTATGTTGGTTGGTGTTTCTGGTTGTGTTGTATTAGTTGCATTAGTTGTGTTGGTCTGGTTGTTGTTTGGTGAATCAGGTACTAGACTCTCTGTTCCATTAGTTCCGTTTCCACTTGTTCCTTCTGTTCCATTGGTTTGGTTGGTTGTTCCATTAGAGCTACCTCCTGAACTACCATTTGTACCATTTTCTCCAGTACTGTTTCCAGCGTCAGTACCGTTTATGTTTGTATCGTTTCCTGTTCCGTTTATTTCTCCATCAGCGTTTGGATCGTTACTGAATCCGTCTTCATAGAATGTTTTGTCTTGTGTTGCCTGGTATAGTTTGGCTTTGAGTTTTGATAATATGTCTGGGTTTACGTACTTGAGTGACCAGTCTAGCATCATGATGTTTCCACAGCTACAGTCACAACATGCTACTCCATTATCTATCACACTTTGTGCCCATATGTTGGCAACCTTTGTCAGAGTTTCATCATTGGTTTTCCATTTGTTGTCATAAGCTGCTGTTAGCAGTGTTCCCGTCATGGATATCATTGAGTATGAGTTGTATCCAGTTGTCAGGAAGTCTTTTACTCCGAGGTTGTATTTGTCGTCTATGTATACGCTTACCATGTTATCCCAGTCTCTGTTTGTGACTTTGTCTGTCACTGTTGCCCAGCCGTATAGGTTTGATGCGAATTTTGACATGTAACTTGCACCAGAGTAGTCTTGTTCCATCATCGCCTTAATCCATTGTGGGTTGTAGTATCTGGTGTTCATTTCACGTTTTAGGTATTGTCCTATTTCGGTTATACTTGCATTAACGTTTTCACCATATTTTATTACATTGAATGCTATGTCTGCATTGTTTATGTATCCCATTGCATTGTAGAGTCCACCCCAGTAGTCGAAGTAGTCATCGTTATCTATTACACCATATAGGTT
>MUZZ01000136.1:0-172 GCA_003266075.1 Methanosphaera sp. rholeuAM74 | reverse complement strand
TCATCTATTGCCAGTGTTAGGTTATCACCATACTTATCTATCAGTGTTTGATTGTTTATTATCGTGTTGTATGAACGTGCTAGTGCGATTCTGAAGGCTTTGTCTAGTAATCCTACCTGTCTGCTGTATAGGTCTCTGAAGTTTCCGTCCAGTACTACTACGACATCTATTC
>MUZZ01000257.1:340-1042 GCA_003266075.1 Methanosphaera sp. rholeuAM74 | reverse complement strand
CCATATTTTCTCATTTTACAGTAATTTCAAGTTAAACGTCGAAAAAACTTCAACAGTTATTTAAGCAACGAAAACAATTACAAAGAAACAACTAGGTAATAATACTAAAAACTCTTATATATATAATAGACATATATAGTTATACATATAGGTTAATAAGCTGTAATTTACTATTTTAATATCACAATGATATTGGTAGATAACTATTGCAATTTTTCATTTAAAAAAAAGTATAGATGAGATTCACATGCAGGATACTCAAATTAAATATAAGGATTCTAAAATTAATACTCTTGAAAGTCAATTAAGTCTTGAAGAAACTAAGGTTAAAGATCTTGAGGCAAAATTACTTAACAAGGATAATGAGCTTACACAGACAAAAAGTAGGCTGGTTACTTTAGAAGATAACTTTGTTGACGTTAAGGACGAATTAGTTTTTATTAAAAAACGATTAGCCGATGAAGCTAAAGTCAGAGACTTCGAGGCAAAATTGCGAAATAAGGATAATGAGCTTACACAGACAAAAAGTAGGCTGGTTACTTTAGAAGATGACGTTGTTGATGTAAAAAAGGATTTAATTTTCACTAAAAAACAGTTGTCAGATGAAACTAAGGTTAAAAATCTTGAGGCAAAATTACTTGACAAGGACAATGAGCTTACAGAGACAAAAACTAGGATAGTTAGTTTAGAAGATAACTTTGA
>MUZZ01000257.1:0-335 GCA_003266075.1 Methanosphaera sp. rholeuAM74 | reverse complement strand
GAACTCACAAAAACCCAGAATAGGTTAATTAGTCTAGAAGATAATTTTGGAGAGGTCAAAGAGGAATTAGTTTCTATTAAAAACAGGTTATCCGTTGATGCTAAAGTCAAAGAACTTGAATCAGAATTAGTTAACAAGGACAATGAGCTTACACAGACAAACAATAAGCTAGTTAGCTTAGAAGACAACTTTACCACTATTGAAAAAGAATTAGATTCAGCCAAAAAACAGTTATCAGACAGAACTGAAGTCAACAACCTTGAAGCTAAGTTACGTGATAAAGACGATGAACTAAAGAATACAAAGAGTAGATTACTTAGTTTAGAAGATAATTT
>MUZZ01000229.1 GCA_003266075.1 Methanosphaera sp. rholeuAM74 | reverse complement strand
GACGAAGGCGTAACTGCCGGATAAAAAAAGATAGCATTCATGAATCGTGTTTAGTATAATGGAATTCAAAGAATAGCGGGCTTTAATCAGCCCGCATTTCTTTTACAGCACATATCAAAATATCAGTGTCAGGAGAACTATGATGAAAAAACAAACTTTTATCAGAACGTTGGCGCTCGTCCTTATGTGCTTCATGATGATACTCAGCACAGGATGCGGCAGCGGACCGCGCTTCATGTTCGGAACCGGCGGTACCGCAGGCACCTACTATGCATATGGAGGAGTGCTGGCTCAGTACATGAAGAACTATGCCGGTGTCAGAGTTACCGCTGTTTCGACAGGCGGTTCAAAGGCAAATATCCAGAGCATTCAGGACGGTGACTATCAGCTGGGATTCACCCAGTCCGATGTTATGTCCTACGCCTGGACAGGAACCAAGTCATTTGAGGCAGAAGGCCCTACCCATGATTTCAGGGTGCTCGGCTGCCTTTATGCTGAAACAGTACAGCTGATCACCATGGATGCCGACATAAAGACGGTCAGTGACCTTAAAGGCAAAAGCGTCTCTATAGGTGAGGCAGGTTCCGGTGTATACTTCAACGCAATGGATGTACTCAATACAGCAGGACTGACCATCAAGGATATCAAACCTCAGTACCAGTCATTCGAGGATTCCAAAGAATCACTCAAAGACGGTAAGATCGATGCCGCTTTTATCGTAGCAGGTGCGCCTACAACCGCGATCACGGAACTCGCTACGACCAACGGGGTTTATCTGATCAATATCGACGGAGATCTGCGGGACAAGATACTTAAGGAATGTCCGTATTACTCCGAGTTCACCATTCCTGCGGGTACTTATCCAAAGCAGGACAAGGATGTGGAAACGATCACGATAAAAGCTACTGTTGTTGTCGATACAGACCTTGACGATGATGTGGTCTACGATCTCACAGCATCGATATTTGACCACAAAGATGAGATAACAGCTGAAAACGCCAAGGGTGAAGAGCTGGATCTGGCTAATGCAACGAGTGTAAACGATGTTCCTTATCATGCAGGTGCTGCGAAGTACTACGAAGAGCATGGAATTACGGTAGCTACAGAGGAAGGAGGTAAGTGATGAGCGATATCAATAAGCCTGAATTTGAAATGAATCAGGAATTGAGTCA
>MUZZ01000183.1:286-1857 GCA_003266075.1 Methanosphaera sp. rholeuAM74 | reverse complement strand
ATAACATCTCCTTAATTTCGGAACTTGGTATTGCAGAACCTTTTTTGCTTCTAGCAATAATTTTGAGATTTTTGATTTCGATCTCTTTTTTGTACATATAACCTACTATTGGACCTACTCCGAATGGTTTTTTCCTGAATATGTTTTTAGCCATATCTCTTTCATATTTGTCTAATGCTTCATCAAATACTGTTATTGATTTGGTTTCGTTGTATTCAGGAATGTGGTCAGCTACTACTTTACCATATTCTGAGCTTTCGATACTGCTTAGTAAGGAATTCATATCTTCTGCTTCCATGAATTCTTTTAACTTCCATTCACGTAAATGGTATCCTTTGTTAATTATGTATGGATTTATTTTTTCGTATGGAAGTCCGTCGTCTTTAGCCCTTAATATGATTTTGATGTTTGCTATATCTACTTTTGTTCCTATGTAACTGTGTAACATCCTAGTATTATCATCTTCCTGACTGGATGAGGCTACTAGTAGTTTTTCATAGTAGTAATTATCTAATGCAGATTCTAATGTTAGTAGTGTTTTGTTTTCATTATAATCTGGTAAAGCGTCTTCCAGTATTTTTGCATATGGTGTTCCTTCGAGTGCCACGATAAGTTCTTGTACTGTTTCAGCTTCAATTAGTTTATCTTGGTCGTCTTTTAGTGCACCATATGGTACTAGTAGTTCACGAGTTTCTTCTTCGTTTAGTTTAGCTTCTTTTGCTATTAAGACACTTTTGATGTTTTTTATATCCCATTGATCTAACATTAAATCGAATGTTGGAGCTAGTGTTTTAGGTGCTACTTTTGCTAGTAAATCATATGATTCTGCTAAGTTTGCATCTAGTGCTTGTTCCATTGGATATTTGTCTACGAATTTAGCGTAGTCACGTGTTCCTCTTAGGTAGTTTTTTACTTCTTCAAGAGTTTCTGTTTCTGCTAATTCAGAGATTTGTTTTTCATTAAATAATTTACCTATTTTTGCTCTTACCCTTGCATTTGGATAAGTGTATGGATAATATTCCATTAATGGTCTGAAAGTTATTACAACTACGACTGCTCCTATTACAGCAAGTACCATGACTAATAATGCAATGAATGCTTCAGGAGAAGAGAATCCGAAAGAGTTTATCAATCCCATTATACTTTCTTCCATTTAATTTCTCCCCCTATTATTATCTAAATAGTTTTTTAGCAACCTCAGATCTTAAATATTTTTTATAACGAAGCATACGTGCTTCAATAGTGTTTTTAACTTCTATTTCACCATCAACTGTTTTCACAATTGCTCCACCAATAATATCTACTGGTTCTCCTATGATGAATGAAGTTTCATTACCAGTTTCTTTTGTTACATATTCAGATACTTCGTCTATCATAGATTTTACATTATCAACGTCGTCTTCTCTTACAAGAATTTCCTGTTGTGTTTTACCTACTTGAACAGAAGCATCTTTTATCATAGTCTTCAAAGCTTCCACATATTCTGTGGAGTTTTCAGATGCCTGTTTTTCTATTTTTTCTGATGCAATTCTGAATGATTTTTCAATCAATTCTTCACGTGCTTCTAATTC
>MUZZ01000183.1:0-279 GCA_003266075.1 Methanosphaera sp. rholeuAM74 | reverse complement strand
TCTGCTTGTTTATTTGCTGCGTTTAGAATTGTTTGTTTTTCTTCTTCAGCTCTAACATCGCCAGCTGCACTTATTTCATCACATTGTGCAGTAGCTTTGGAGATAATTTCATCAGCTTTTTGTTGAGCATCTGCTTGAATATTTGCTATTATTTTATCTGCTCCAACGCTCATCTAATTTCCTCCAATATTATATCATCAAAGGCATAAGCCTTCATGTTTATATCTATGCTCCGAGTATTCCACCGAATACTAGTAATAAGATAGCAGTAGCAGAAGA
>MUZZ01000106.1:1414-4251 GCA_003266075.1 Methanosphaera sp. rholeuAM74 | reverse complement strand
CATGGATAAGTGATGGATATGAAAAAATAATAAAAAATGAGTAAATTTTGTAAAAAAACACCTTTAGTGGGTGTTGTCACAAATTCATTGATGTTTTATTTGTTTAAGCGTTCGGATAATTGTTCTCCAGATACTCCGACGTTGTCAGAGTTTGTTTCTTCAATTATCACTGTTATTGTTTGTATTGGAAGTCCATAGGCTTCAGAGACTATTTTTGATGTTTTTTCGATTATTTCTTTTTTTGTTTCTTTGGATACCTTTTCAGGTCCAGATATTGTTATTACAGGCATATTAAATCTTCCTCTTATTTTTTTATCTTTTTTTGGTATGTTGTTATATTTGTTTTTTATTTATTTATAATTTTGTGTATTATTCCATCTTGTAGTGTTACATTGCATACGTATACTTTTTTAGTGTTGAATTTTAATGCAAGTGCTTTTACGATGAGAAGGCTTGGAAGTATTGTGTGTATTCTCTCGGAGTCCACTTTTAATAGTGGGATGAAGCAGTCCTTTGTATTGTCGGATAGTTTTTCTAGTAGTGTGTCTATTAGTTTGATATCGATCGTGTTTTTTGTGTCGGTTTTTATTTTCATGTGTTCTATCAGTTTTTTAATGGTTGAAAATGTTTTTCCTATACCATATATGTATTCTGTTTCATAACCTTCAATATTGAAGGCGTTGATCTTCTCTGTCACGTTTTTTATAATTGTTTTTTGTTCTTCTTTGTCGGGGTATAATAATGAAACGTGTTCATAGTATATTTTCAGCACTCCTGTTGGAATGCTTTCCTGTATTTCTACCTCTTTATTTTTAAATAGTGTTATTTCACTGCTTCCTCCACCAATATCGAGTAATATTCCCTCTTNNTGTCCGGTTAGTATTTGGATGTCTATGTTCAGTTTGTCTTTAACGATTTTTAATACTTCTCTGGTATTATCTATGTTTCTCAGGCTTGCTGTTGCATAGTAGTATGTTTTTTCTATATTTAATTTTGATGAGTATTCTTTAAATTGTCTTAGGGTGGATAGTAGTATGTTTATACCTTCTGGTGTTAGCTTGTTGTCTTCGCGGTACGAGATTAATCCTACCCGTTCATCATTTTTTATAATTGGTTCTATTGTTTTATTGTTGTATTCATATATTTTATATTTTATTATGCTCGAACCAATATCTATAATTGCGTATTTCATTATTGTCCTCATTTATTAGCTTTAAAGTTATATTTGTTGAATTTAGTATAAAATCTTAATTATTGTTGTTAATTTGGTTTGGAAAAAATTTTTAGGTATTAAAAAAGAAAAGTTGTGGGGCAAAAGAAGATTTGTTATTCTTTATCCCAGTTTATAGCACCGTATGCTATACATATGAGTGTGATTATTATGCAGCCAAGGTATCCTCCGATTATCCATGGATCTGACAGTCCTAGTATTTCTATCATGCTGTTTCACCTTCTTTGGCTTTGAACATTGCATCTATTTCTTTCTGTTCTTCTTGGCTGTTTTTGGTTAGTAGTGAGACTACTATTGTGAGTATGAAGGATATTGGTAGTGCTATTACCATTGGATCCACGTATGGCCATGGCATTGAGGTAAATAGGACAGCTTTTCCTGTCAACATTTTACATATGCCTATTCCTGCCGCTTCTTTTTGGTGGGTGAATAGTAGGCAGAATAAACTCATCAGTGTTCCACTAATTAATCCTGCTATTGCTCCCTGTTTTGTTGTACGCTTCCAGAATAGTGCACATATGTATACTGGCATGAATGCAGCTGCACATATTCCGAAGAAGATTGTGGTTCCCTGTGCCACTACTCCTGCCGGTAGTATGAATGCGAGTGCTACTGCTATTATGATACCTACTAGTATTCCTATTCGTGTCATGCTCATGCTTTCTTTTTTCTCTTCATTGGCTGCTGAGTATACATCGTGTCCTATAGCTGATCCTTGTGCGTGGAATTGTGTACTGAGTGTACTCATTGCTGCACATAGTAGTGTTAGTGTGAATATGTATGTGAACCATTGTGGCATCGCTGATGAGATGAATGTTGGTATAATTTTGTCCACGTTGCTTCCTGCGGCTTGTATTGCAATCTGTCCTGTTGTCTGGTAGAAGTACACGTTTGATAGTGAGCCTACCACGTATGCTGAGAATGTTGCTACGAATATGAACACTCCCCCGATTAGTACTGCCCTGTTTAGTTCCTTGTTACTCTTTACTGTCATGAATCTGACTGCTAGTTGTGGCTGTGCTATTGCTCCTACTCCCACTCCTAGTATGATTGATGTGACTAAATTCCACCAGAAGATACTGCCGGGTGTTGGAAATGTCGTCCACCCTGTTGCCCCTGTGGCCTTGGCACTTGCTGGAAATAGTGGTGCCATGTTGCTTAGTGCTGTGTGTGCATTAGTTACTCCTCCGAGAATCCAGTATATACTGATTAGTAGTACTAGCATTCCAAAGAACATTATTATTCCCTGTACTGCATCAGTATACATAACTCCCTTTAATCCACCGAATATCACATAGAATCCTATTATTATTGCGAGTATTATGATTGCTAGCTGGAACTCTACGCTTAATGTTGTTTCTAAAAATCTTGCAGCTCCGATTAATACACTGGCTGCGTATACTGGCATTGCACAAAAGATCAGTAATCCACTAAAGTATTGTATGAATTTGCTGTTAAATCTTTTTGATAAGAATTCTGGGAATGTCATTGCATTTAAGTATTTACCTATAGCTCTTGTTGGCTTTCCAAACAATATGAATGCTATGAATATTCCAACTGCAATGTTTAGGAATACTAGCCATAGGATTCCCATACCGTTTGTACC
>MUZZ01000106.1:692-1336 GCA_003266075.1 Methanosphaera sp. rholeuAM74 | reverse complement strand
CCAGAACCATCATTGCAATGTATACTATTATTATCACTGCTAATAAATAATTCATTATATCGACTCTTGTTTTTATTATCTTGTTGTTTAGGTTTTATTATTTCCTATATATTACTTTGTTATTTATTGTTTATTAGTGTTTGTGTCACGTTCTAATTTTTTGTTTTATTTTTCATTATTTTTGGATTTATTTTTACGATAACTTGATGGCAGTACTCCCATCTCCTTTTTGAAGGCTTTCGCAAACTTGCTACTGCTTTTGTATCCTATCATGTGGGCAATCTTTGATATGGGGTAGTCCGTGTTTTTAATAAGTTCCTTTGCTCGTTTGAACTTGTATTCCCTGTACCAATTGTATAATGGCTGACCATACATATCCCTGAAACAGTTTTTGAGGGTAGTTAGGTTTATCCCATAACTACAGGATAGTACTTCGAGTGAGATGTAGCTTGCAATGTCTCGTGAAAGGTGGTTTTTTATTTTCCGCACGACTCTTATCTGTGCATCCGTGTATGTTGAGTGTTCAATTGGATGGTAATGGAGTATGGTGCTATAGAGTATAAGGAGTGTTTCAATTATTTTTACTTGGTTGAAGACTGCGAATATTGTGTTGTTTTCGAAGTGCATCTCTTTTGTTTCATATA
>MUZZ01000106.1:262-569 GCA_003266075.1 Methanosphaera sp. rholeuAM74 | reverse complement strand
TGAAATTTTTATAGAATGTTATGTGTACGTCATCATTTTTTAGTGGAATGAACTTGTTTTCTTCCGTTTCTAGTTGTCCTTGACATTCCTTGAAGTAGTTTATCATCAATAGGTCTGGTGAATGATTATATTCAAAATATTCGTTTACGTCTGTAAATCTTTCCATAAAATCGGATTCATTAACAATCACAGTAATTCCAGGTAACGCATGGTATGTTTCAAGTTTCATTTTAAACTTTCGTGGATGGTTTATTTCTATTACTTCGATATCAGTATCTGCTTTTTTTTTAATTGTAGTGTATTGGAG
>MUZZ01000106.1:0-169 GCA_003266075.1 Methanosphaera sp. rholeuAM74 | reverse complement strand
GTAATGCTTAATGTGACTTCTTATTTTCACGTATAATTACTTTTATGGATAATGGGGCAATTAAAACAATTATTTGTTGGGGGGGTATGTTTTAGGTGCTGGTGATAACGACCTTACTTTAACTTCTTGTATTCCTTCTTGCCTTTAATCCTATTGATAATTGCCTCAT
>MUZZ01000025.1 GCA_003266075.1 Methanosphaera sp. rholeuAM74 | reverse complement strand
GTATTCTGTTTTGGCTTACTTAATCCTAAAAAGAATATATTGTCGGATGACATATATAATAATCAATCAACCAAGTAAAATAGGAGGATGAATGATGAAACTTTTGCCATGGGGTACTCGCCAGAAATTGTCTAATGAGGAATTTTTCAACAGGAAAATCGAATTATCCAACATAAAAAATCAATTATATTCTACAGTGGAATCAAATCCACCAGAAATGTTATTGACAGGAGTTCGTGGTGTCGGAAAAACAGTATTTTTAAATAAGATCAAGGCTGATTTAACTGATGAGGGATATCTTGTAATTTTGATAGATTTTTCAACAGCGGAAGCATATCAAAGAAAAAAGTTGTCTGTGAAGGGAATAATACAACATTATTATGATGAATTAGTAACACAGGCTACAGAGAAAAACATTTACAATATCCAAAACAGGATTAAAAAATATTTCACGACACATAACTTTAAAGTTAAGGATTATAAAACTATAGAGAGAATACCTCTACCAATTATAGGAAGTGAAGATGACTTAAGGCATTTAACAAAGTTTGTATTGAATTTACCTCAGAAAATATATGAGGACAATCCTGATAAAATAAAAGGAGTTATAGTAATCATTGATGAATTTCAAATAATTAAAGAGATGGATGATTATCTGGATTCATTTTTATGGGTGTTCAGAGGTCATATCCAAAACCATAACAATGTAGCCTATATGCTGAGTGGTTCAATGAGTTTAAACGATCCATTTATACAGGATGTTGCAGGCCAAAAAGGAGTATTTGGTGGAAGAATGCTTACTCATTATCTGTATCCTTTCAACAAGGAAACTACTAAAACATATCTGAGAGAAAAAGCACCCCAATATATATTTACGGAAGAATCATTTGATAGATTCTATAAATGTACAAAAGGAGTTCCATATTATATAAACACCCTGGCAAATCATTTACCACAAAACATCACATTAACGCCTGAAGATGTTATAGAAACATTTGACAACAATCTCTTTTCAATGATAAAATCCCTGATTGCAATATGGATAAACTTATCAAACATGGAAAAAGACATAATCATAGCATTAATAGAACAACCGTTGCAAAGGAAAGATATAGCTAATAAATTGAATGTAGAATCGGGGACATTGAGTAAATATCTGACGAAGTTAATACAATTAGATTTAATATCAAATAATCAGGGAACATATTCAATACATGAAGATATGTTAAAAAGATGGTTAAAAATGGAATATGAAGATAAGAAAGTATATCCTTACAGATTCTAATAATTTTTGTGTCATGTTTTTGTCGTGTTATCACTTTAAATNNTGTATTCTGTTTTGGCTTACTTAATTCTAAATAAGAATATACTATTATTTTTATATGTGGACTGTATGCATAAAACCTGTTTTACCCCTTCAGACACGGGGACAGATAAACCAATAACATACCTATTCAACAACATAACATAATCCAAGACTACATTCAAGCAACAACAACATACAAAACAGAAAATCAACAAAAAAAGAACAGATGGAAAATGCAAAACTAACAATAAACTATTCAAAAGCTAACACGAATGATGTATACTGTAGTTTGGAAGAAAATAACCCACAAAAACAACACTCACATACAAACACTACCAGAAAGCAACGACTAATAGTAAATGCCTTCATCATCAACATTTAACTATATGTAAAATAAATATATACTCATGAAGAAACTATACATATTTGATTTTGATGGAACACTAGTAAACACATTCCATGACACAGTACTATCATACAACAAGGCTATGCAAAAGCATGGATTAAAAGAATACGACTACACCAACATAGACGAAGTAGACTACGACGACTTCATAGAAAACATGACACACGATGAAGAAGTACTCGAAAGCTATGGAAAAATTTACCAAAACTGTCCAAAAAAACATACAAAAGCATACACAGAAGTACAGCAATTACTTGACAAGCTAGTAGAAAAGCAGATCGAATTAGCCATATGCTCCAACCGTGAACAAGGACAGTTAGAAGAGTACACACATAAAATATTCCCCAAAACACCATTCAAATACATTATAGGATATGTTCATGGTGAAAGCTATAAACCAAACCCAGAAATGATAAACAAGATAATAGATAATGTCCCATATAATGATGATGAAATAATATACGTCGGAGATAAACTTGAAGACATAACAACAGCAAAAAACGTTGAAATTGATGTAGCCATAGTCACATGGGGTCAGGGAAACAGTGAAGTATACAACGATGAATATCCTGTAATGATTGCAGATAAGCCATCACAACTACTGGAACTATAGCAACTTCAAACAAAACACGGAGATAGAACTATGTTATATGTGAGTGTTGGAAACCAGTGGGATAACTTCCTAGAAAAAGAACATGAAAAACTATACTACCAGAGCATGAACTCATTTATAAAAAATGAGTACGAAACAAAGACAATATACCCTCCAGCTCAAGACATATTCAACGCATTCAAACTAACACCATTAGACCAGATAAAGGTTGTCATACTCGGTCAAGACCCATACCACGAGGAAAATCAGGCCCACGGATTAGCATTTTCAACACCAGAACAAAACCCCATTCCAAGGTCTCTGTCAAATATTTTCAAGGAAATACGTGATGAATACGGTTATGAACTTCCAAATAATGGTTCACTAGTGGGATGGGCAAAACAGGGAGTTTTCCTATTGAACACAGTATTAACAGTGGAAGAAGCTAACGCTAATTCACATAGTGACTGTGGATGGCAAACATTCACAGATAACGTCATAAAGGAAATCAACAAACAAGATCAGCCAATAGTCTTCATGTTATGGGGAAAACAGGCTCAGAAGAAGGAAGAACTGCTCAACAATGATAAGCACCTAGTATTAACAACCTCCCATCCCAGCCCATTCTCTGCAAGACGTGGATTTATGGGTTGTAACCATTTCAGGTTGGCTAATGATTTCCTAGAAGATAACGGGGTTAGTAAAATTAATTGGAAGATACAATAAACAATGAAAAAGGTGATAATAATGGTATTAGACACATCAGAAAAGTATGATTTAGTTAACTTAATAGAATATCAGGATAACTCTGTTGTAAGCATAGAATTAATGAAAAAACAAACAGGTACAGTAACATTATTCGCATTTGATAAGGGTGAAGGATTATCAGAGCATACAGCACCATTTGATGCAATGATACAAGTACTTGACGGAACACTCGAGTTAACATTGGGTGGACAATTATACACAATCAATGAGGGTGAGATGATTATCATGCCAAGAGATGTTCCACACGCACTACTAGCACAGACAAAGCTTAAAATACTACTGACTATGATTAAATCCTAGAAATATACGAGATTTCTTTTAACATGGAATCTGGATTTAATTAATATATAAAGACGTTAAACCATATACTTTTATTAATAACTGTCCTGTTAATAGTGAATCTTGTTATTAGCATTTGATAACATCTTTTTAAATGATAACAGAATAAAATAAGTAATTTGATGACAATCTATTAATATCTTGAAAGATAAAATAAAACATAAGCTTAATGTACAAAAATGATGATAATGTACAATTATAATATTAAAATTTATGAGGAGAAAACATGAAAGCAAAGGCAATGAAAATAGCAGAAGGTGTGTACTGGGTAGGTACACTTCACTGGCAGACAAGAACCTTCCACGGTTTTGCAATAAATGGAACAACATATAATTGTTACCTAGTATTCGGCCAAGAAAAGGTAGCACTTATAGATAACGTATTTGAAGGAATGTATCCACAACTAGAGGCAAGAATCAAAAACGCATTCATGCAGGAAGGACGAAGTGAAGTAAAAATTGATGTTTTCATACAAAACCACTCCGAGAAAGACCATTCATACTGCTTAGCCCAAACACTAGAACAATTCCCTGAAGCAGAGATATATTCAACCAAAAACTGTGAAAACTTCCTTAAAGGACAATACGAAGAATTGAAGGACGTAGAATTTAACACAGTACAGACGGGGGATGAAATTAGTTTGGGTGGAAAGACGTTCACATTCTTTGAAGCACAAATGCTTCACTGGCCAGACAGTATGTTCACAATGCTAAAAGAGGATGGAATACTATTTTCAAACGACGCATTTGGACAACACCTATGTACATCACAAAGATATGCAGAAGAATTAGACTTGGGATTATTAACACAGGCTGCACAGAAGTACTATGCAAACCTAGTAGCATTTGGTTCTCCATCATTAAGGATGAAATTAGACCAATATGTGGAACTAGGATTACTGGATAACACTAATATGATCGCACCATGTCATGGTTTAATATGGAAAAACCCACAGACAATCATAGACCTATACACTAAATGGGGAACTGGTGTATGTAAGGATAAAATCACAATCATATATGACACCATGCACCACGCAACTGAGAAGATGGCAATTCAAATAGCAGAGGGAATAATGAGTGAGGACGTTGAAGTAGTGATGTACTACATGGAAAATGATACTGCAGATGATGTCGTATCCGATGTACTGGATAGTAAAGCAATAGCTGTAGGTAGCCCAACAATGATGAACAAGGCATATCCACGTATAGGAAACGCACTACTATGGCTAGGCTGTATCAACTATCCTGCAACTACCAGCATTAAGAAAGCTTTAATATTCTCATCCAAAGGCTGGGGTGGAGGAGCAATACCTAAAATACAAGCTGAACTGGAAGAAGGTGGATTCGAAATATTCGATACATATGAAGCAGTATTTACACCTACTGAAGATGATTTGGAAGAATGTTATAACAAGGGAAAGCAACTGGCTAAAGCAATCAAAGATAATTAAACATCAAAATAGTGGATATACCTAGAGTATGTTCACATAATTCTATTTTTATATATTATTTCAAAAAAAAAGTAAGTCATGGGGGTTTATATTAAAAATCCTATGATTAAAAGGACTGCCGTTAAGACAACTAGTGCAAGGACTAGTAGTTTTAGGTAATGGTAAATTACGAAATGATTTTTCACTGTCTTGTTTATTATATTCTGGTAATTAGTGTTATGTGTTGAAGCATACACTCCAGCCATTACAAATGTTATTATCAGAATCCACGTTATAACTCTGGTTAAGTAATAAAATACTATGGTACTGTTAAATACAATCTGTGAGTTTTCTATTGAGAAGTATGGTAGCACAGAATGTATCATGGATGTAATTTCAGCGTGAGGATAATAACCTGTTAATAAGCTGTTTAACCCAATTAAATACATTATAACAAGTAAAACACCGATAATACTTAACCAAATATAAGCCATACTCTTAAAGAACATATATTGTTTTTTGAAATTTATTTTAGTGCTACTGGCGTTGTATTCATCAGTCTCATGAAATTGTACTGTCAATTTATAATCTTTTCTAGTAATGTCTGATTTGATTGTGGTTGTACCATCATCGGATAATTGACCAACACCTTTTTCACCCTTCTTTGATGTTATACTTACTGTTCCATTTGTCACAGGATCTTTAGTAACCTTGTCAAAAACACGTACTAAAGTAGTGTATGTATGGGCAGTCGAGTGAATAATGTCTGCTGTAATTTCACAGTCTCGTTTACTAATATTGGTCATATGAATCATCAACCTTTTTTTAATCTTTTAATATTATTGTTTATAACAGTTTCTTCTTAAATTACTCCATTATATTACAAATATATATTTATCATATCTAATATATAGTTTTTAGGATTTAACCTGTTAATAAAATAAGTAATACAATACTTGTTCTAAAAAATAAGAGCTAATCTTGGTTTATTCAGTATTAACAATACATTCCACACCTTATATTATAAATTACGTTCATATTAAACTTTGAATCATTAATTGCTTATATCACTAGATATTCAATACATTTATATGGTGGGTTATCATAACTATTAATCATGAAATAAGGTGGTCTGATATTATATGACGAAAACTTTAATAGCATACTTTTCTGCAAGTGGACAGACAAAAAAGGTTGCAGAAAAATTAAACACACTAATAGCCTCAGATTTGCATGAAATTGTAGCAAAACAAAGCTATACTAGTGATGATTTAAACTGGCATGACCAGAACAGCAGGTCAAGCTTGGAAATGAATGATAAAGCTTCAAGACCAGAGATAGACTCCAAGGTAGATATAAGCCAGTACGACACTATACTCCTAGGCTTTCCAGTATGGTGGTATACAGCTCCAAGAATAATAAACACGTTCATGGAGGAAAATAATGTCAAAAACAAGACAATATACACCTTTGTAACGTCAGGTTCTACCGGATCAACAGGATGTGTAAATGACTTGAAAGAGGCATATCCAGACAACACGTGGAAGGAAGGAAAAAGGTTAACAACAAATGTCAATGAAAAAACAATATCCGATTGGATAGACTAAAAAAATGGGTGATACTATGGCTAAATCTAAATTCATGAGTTCATATATGGATGTACTAAAGAATGACTATCCGGAACTCTACAAAATGTTAGTACAAATGAATGATGAAGTATACAATCCAGAAGTACTGGATGAGAAGACCTTGAAACTAGTGGCAGTAGCACTAGTAGCAGGAACGAATGACGGCACATCAATCAAGATGCAGATGCAGAATGCAATAAACGAGTATGGAATAACCAAGGATGAAATAATGGATGTACTACGAATGGTTCTATTGATAAACGGTAAACCAGCATTCACAAAATCCGTGGGAATACTATCATCATTATAATAGCTTAAACAGGATTTTTTCCCACACTTCTTAGTAAAAATCATCTGACAAAAATAATTATCACTACTAAAAACTATATATAATACCATGAATCAGACAAACAAATTACTCAACAAGATTAAGGACAAGGAAATTGATAATCAGGAAAACATCCCTGACGATGACGTGTATGAAGAGGAAGACAAATTTCCAAAAGGAGTAACCGAGGACAACTTGGATGAATATCTAAGAAATGTTGAAACGGACGAATACTCTAAAAACTTACTAGAAAAATACTTAAAAAACAAGGAAAAATAAGAGGGTGGAAAATAATGTATTTTGAAGATAAAATACTGGTTGGATCAAATGATGCCACTAGTGTCTACTTATTACCAAAACTGGCTAATAGGCATGGATTAATAGCTGGAGCTACAGGAACAGGGAAAACCATCACACTAAAAGCTTTAGCAGAATCATTTAGTGACATGGGTGTACCAGTATTTCTGGCAGATATGAAGGGAGACGTTTCAGGACTAGCAAAGACTGGTGGAGCAAACGATAAAATCAACCAGCGTATAGAACAGTACGACCTTAAAAGTAAGGGATATGAATTCAAATCATACCCGGTAGAGTTCTGGGATTTATTTGGCGAAAAAGGATTACCAATAAGGGTGACAATCTCACAGATGGGTCCAACACTACTATCCAAAATACTTAACCTGACAGAGGCACAGGAAGCCATATTAAATGTTGTATTTAAGATAGCAGACAATGAATCATTACTACTCATAGATATTAAAGACCTTAAGTCAATGATAAAGCATGTGACAGATAACAGGACACAGTACGAATCCGACTATGGTGCAATTTCAACAAGAAGTGCGAACACAATTATACGTAGCCTACTAACATTAGAAGAGCAGGGTGCAAACATATTCTTCGGAGAACCAGCACTAGAACTTGATGATTTAATCACATGTGACGATGAGGGCAGGGGAATAATAAACATACTCGACGCAGTTAAACTGTCACGTTCACCAGACTTGTACTCCACATTCCTATTATGGCTACTCACAGATCTATATGAGACACTACCAGAAGTGGGAGACCTTGATAAACCTAAATTTGTCTTCTTCTTTGATGAAGCACACCTCTTGTTTGATAACCTATCACCATCATTCAATCAGAAAATTGAACAGGTAATACGACTAATACGGTCTAAGGGTGTAGGGTTATACTTCATATCACAAAGTCCATCTGATATACCTGAGGTTATCCTTTCACAATTGGGTAATAGGATACAACACGCATTAAGGGCATACACTCCGAAGGAACAGAAGGCTGTTAAAGTTGCATCGGAAACATTCAGACCAAACCCTGAATTTAAGACGTTGGATGAAATAACTAATCTCGCAATAGGTCAGGCATTAGTGAGTATGCTTGATAATGACGGAGTTCCATCCATAGTTGAGAAGGTAGACATCATACCACTGCAGAGTGATAGTAGTCCTATTAGTGATGAGTTCAGAAATGAGATTATTGGTATGTCTGTATATAAGGATAAGTATATGGAGGCATTTGACAGGCAATCAGCATATGAATGCTTAGCTCAAAGAATTGAAACAGCAAGTGCTAATGAGAACGTAAACAACAATATGGACTTCAACCCTGATGCACAGAAAACTCCATCCTCTAAGACTAGTGGTACTGGCACTCCTAAAAGACAACAGAAAAGTGAAATGGAGAAAATGGCTTCGACTGCCATGAATACTGTGGCAAGAGAGTTAACAAGACAGATTACCAGGGGATTATTTAAGCAACTAAAATTCTAACTACTTAACTTCCCATTTTTCATTTTTTTATAGTTTTCATATGATTATTTCCTTAAAACTTGTTCTAAACATCTTATTATTTTATTTTATTGCTATAAAGGTAATACTTCTTTTTTTATCAGTAAATATAAATATTTCATTGATTATAAATAATATTAACATAATTTAACTAATAAAAGAAAATTATGCGTTTTTAATTGGTGAAATAAATATGAATAAAAAGATTTTATCTATATTTTTAGTCTTAACAATATTGCTAGTTTCACTAACGCTTGTATCAGCTACAAAAGATATTGACGATGCAGACAATAGTCTGGCTGATAAGCTAGCACAAGATGATAATAGTGTTGAAAACACGGCTAGTAAGATTGTTACTGAAAGTAAAACAATAAAAAAGAATGACAAAAATGATGTTCAAACGAAATCTGCTACAGACACGGTTACTGTGAAGACATACTCTCAACTAGTTAACACTATTAAGACTTCAAGTAGCAAAAATTTAACAATAAATCTCCAGAAGGGTACGTATAAGATAACCGAGACTATCTCCTTGAATAAGAATTTGACATTGAATGGTCAGAACTCTGTTATCGATGGACAGAAGAAGTATCAGTTTATCGTGCTTCGTGGAGGTTCAAGCTTGAACGTTAACAATTTAACTATACAGAATACGAAAACCTCTCTTGATACTGGTGGAGCAATATCAATGTCTATGCCAGCGACATTGACTGTTAAGAATTGTAAATTCATAAACAATGTCGGCACATCAACTAATGGTGGAGCAATCACTAACAGGGGAAATACAACTATCCTTGATTGTGTCTTCACAAACAACACCTCTATCAAGTCTGGTGCAATATATAGTGGCGGAGAAAACTTAAACATATACTATTCCACATTCAATAAGAACATTGCAAGCAGTGACTCTAATGTTGATAAAACTGCAGTAATATATGTTGTAGGTGCTGATAATGTCAGAATGACAGGAAACAAATTTGAAAACAATAATGGTCGTTCCATACACAGTTACAGAAACTCTAAAATACTTATAAACAATACCAAATTCATTAACACGGTATTAAAAACTTCTAATGATATTCGAGGTGCAATACTGGATAATTATGAATCCAACATGACACTAGCTAACTCAACCTTCAATAACATTAATACAACTACTTCAAAGAAGAATAATGGTATAATATATCATGAGATTGGTGTGTGCAACTTATTGAATAACAGGTTTACAAACATCAATACAAAGTCCACAGCATCATCAATGCAAGGTGGAATTATATTCATCAGGAATGCTACCTCAACACTTACTGATAATACATTTGCTAACTCTATTAATTCTAACACGGTACGTGGTGGAGCAATATATATTAATATGGGTAAAGTAACTGCTACAAGCAATCTCTTCAAGACTAGGGTTGTTGGTAATAATGCTCGTGGAGGAGCCATCTATGTTGATAACGAGGCAACCCTGTACGAGGGTGGAAACGTATTCAATAATACTGTAACTGGTACGGGATTAATTAATAGGACGATATTTGTTTTAGGTAAACTCTACCATATAAACGTTAAACAGAACGTCGATGTTAAAGTCAATGATATGTCAATTGTCTATGGTGGTAATGTAATGTTTACTGCTACAGTAACGTCTAAGTCTGGATTGGTAAATGAAGGTAATGTCTTGTTCAAAGTAAATGGGGTCACATTAACCAGTTCGAATAATAAAGCAATATACGTCCCAGTTAAAAATGGTAGGGCAACAGTTAACTATACAGTTCCCGCCAGCTGGTCTAAGACTAATTATACTTTAGTTGCAAAATTCAGGGATAGTGCTAATTTCAATGACAAACTAAGTGCTGATGCACATATTACTATGATAAAAAGAAATGCTACGCTTTCATTGACTATAACTCCTAGTGGTGGTGCAATGGATGATGTTGTCACTTTAACAGCGAAAGTTCATGATTCCATACCAGTAAATACGGGTTTGGTTATTTTCAAATTCCATGGTCAAACTATCAGGGATAATAATGGTTCACAGGTAAAGGTTTTAGTTAAAAATGGGGTGGCAAGTTATAAATTCACATTACCTCATGGTATCAGTGCAAAGGATTACGTCATATCAACTGTCTATTCTAATATACGATATAACCGTTTAGATGCTAATGCAACATTAAATGGTAAAAAAGCTAATATGACGGTCACATTAAATAAGGTCACGTCAAATAGTCGTACTATTAGGATTACTGGTAAATTAACTGATCTTAAAGGTCATAATGTCCGTGGTGACACTTATTGTAGTGTAAAAATTGGGAACACAGTATTAACTAATAATTCTAAACCAATTTATCACTCTGTTTCAAATGGTATTGTGGATATTGGGTTAGTTGTTCCAGATACAATTAGTGCAGGTAGTTATACATTAGTGCTAATTGCTAATGAGAGAAATTCTTATAATGGTGCTAGGGGTAACACTACATTAACCTTTTCATAGTGTTTTCCTCTATTTATTCTTTTTTTATCTAAATAATCATTGTTTTTATTTTATTTTCCAGGTTCTTTTTTATAAAAATAGTCAGGGTATTATTAATTATCATAGTCATGTTTTTTCATAATCGGGATGTTTTTCGGATTTTTTAATTATGGGTAAGTATATTAAAAAGATTAAACAATAAATATTTATGTAAACATAATTTACTTTTATGAATGATTATTATTTATTCATGTATTACAATTGGTTATAATATCTTATTGTAGTTTGGATACAGTAAATGCCATTAACTAGCAAATATATGTTTATATAGAAATTCAAGGAATTATCAGAATCATTGTACAGTATACAATAAGATTCGTCGATGTTTAATAGTAATCATAGAGGATGTTAATTTTTCAATATCGGATTATCTATTATTTAATTTACTAATAAAAAACTTTTATGGGTGAAAAAATAATGTTTTTAGACGTTTATTTGCCATTTATTTGGTTGATAATTTTTGGTAACATTGAAAACTTAATCTTATCTTCACAAGGAGTCGTAAAAGGGGCTAACCCTATAAAATTAGCTATATTAAGTTTAATTTTTGTAATATTCTGGTTAGTAATAGGAACTGTATGTACTAACATTTTCATGGAGTATCAAGCTGTGATAGAATTTATTGGTGGATTAGCTATATTTATATTAGGTCTTCAGTCAATGGTTGAATCCTTCAGATACAACAAAGATCCAGAACTAGATTAGGTGGTAAAATGTCATTAATTTCAGATTATAAAGAGTTTTGGGGTTTAATCATTTTTGGTAACATTGAAAACTTGGTAATTGCATCACAGGGTGCGGTTAAATGTGTTGACCCAGTTATTCTGGGTTTGTTAAGCATTATTGTTGTCATAATGTGGCTGTTAATTGGAACTTTTGGAACTAAGGTAGCTATTAAGTATTCTAGGATTATCGAGTTTATTGGCGGATTTGCCATATTTGTTCTAGGTATTCAGTCAATGCTTGAAGCTTTACCTAACATACACTTTTAAGCACTATGATTTTTCAATTCTAGAATAGCTAATTTTTCTTTTTTTTTTAAAATTTTTAGGGTGTTGGATTAAATTCTGTTTTCTCTCTTTTTGTAACACGTGTATATGTTCCAATATTTTTTTTTATTGTGTGTTTTTGATTGTTAGTGCTTGTGTCGATTACTTATCAGGATTCCCCATCAGTACTTGTCATGCCGGGTATAATTATATATAGTATAACGTAGTATAGTATGATTATAAACTCATATGTATTTATTCTGGGATTATATTATGTTACAATGTCAGATTTCATCATAGGAAATATGGACTTATTCAAGACTCAGACCTATTTCTGGACAGACCAATATATTGGGAATTTTTTTAGAATAATTAATTGAAGGATTGTTATGGATTTAAAAGGATTTAAAACTAATAAGAATTGTTTGAAAATGAATGTACTTTTTTCATTATTAATCTTTTCAAATATCCTGCTTATAACGGGTTTATTTAATCATTATTCGGGTACTTGCTTAAATATTACTCATTTTGAATTGTTTACTGATGTTACTGCCGCAATAGCAACTCTCATCATGTTAGGGTTTGTTACATTGAAACTACCTAAAATAAGGGAATTTGGGGATAGTTCCATTTACGGAACAATGTATCTGATTATGATTTGTGTAATAGGTCTTATGACTTCGTATTTTGGTAGTAAGATTGATATTGCAACATTTTTTGGATCATATCTTGAAATGTTTAACATGCTTTGTGCAGTTCTGATTTTTATTCTTGTTGCAACGGTTTTAAAGCCATTTAAACGGGTTTTACGTGGAGAGTATACTAGAAGAAATCTGTTTCTATGCTTAATCATTTTCATGATTTTGGGGGTTTTAGCTTCAAATTGGTATGTGAGTATTGATGGTGCTCCAGCTAATGTCCGTTGTTTGGTGGTTATGATTAGTGGTTTGATTGGAGGTCCATTTGTCGCAATACCTGTGGCCATAATCTCTGGAGCATATAGGTTCACATTGGGGGGGACTACTGCACTACCATGTGCCATTTCAACTGTACTTAGTGGAATTATTGGAAGCCTTGTTTTCATTTGGCATGACAGAAAATTCCCAAGTACTATCACAGCTATTGTTTTGATGTTTCTTTTCACTGGTTTTGAGATGTTGATAGTAATATTGTTGACTCCAGATTATGTTTCATTTGCTTATGTTAAAAACATCTATCCTGTAATGCTATTTTCGTCAGTTGTGGGGATGATTCTCTTTTCAATAGTCATTAAGGAAGAAAGAGAAATGACGGATTCTGCTGAAGCTAACGGGGAGATTGGAATTGAGGATTTAAAACGTGAAATTAACGTACAGGATAAAACTATTGAAGAGTTGAAAAATGAGATTGATGATTTGAAAAGACGATTATAATTGCTTTGGGTTAAAATCTGTAAGGGCGTATTTTTGCAGTAAATTTATATGCCGTTTAAAGAATGATTTGATGGTGTTTTCACTGTTGTTAAATTGTGTGTTAATTAATACTTATTTAGTTAATTAAATGTTGACCGGCTTTTAATAATCTAAATTAGGTTGTTACATGACACTAGTACTACCTATTTTTGGTATTGAAAACATCCCAGTATAATTAATAATAAGTATGATGATGTATAATATAGTAACAATACTTATTGGAGGATTATTATGAGTGAATATGAAATGGACGAAGATGCATTCTTAAGCATGGCTGATGGGGATGAATACTTTGACTATCTGCATGAGATAAATGATGAACTACGGCTACTACTTGATGTATGGAATAAGGTTTCAGAGAGTAACGAGTTTAATTCATATGTCTATATTCAACTAACTGGAATAATCAAATACATAAAAAACAGATTGTTTCCATTATACTTAACCTTCTTTGGTCATGATGAAAACTTTGTAAATGATTTGTATCCAGAATACATGGATATTCATTTAATGACTCTATTCTTGTTAGATAAATTACAGTATCAATTAGATGAAGCTATTATTAAATGGGATATGACTGAAGCAATAGTGGTGGATGAACTTACAAACCTAGGAACAATAAATTATTATATTAACCTGATTAATGTGCAACTGACGTTACTCCACCAAGTATTTACAGCTAAAATAAAATTAATGGAAGGAGTTCTATCTCAAAAACAATTTGACTTGGAGATAGATAAGATTCATAGGTCGTTAGACATTTAATCCTCATAATCTATAATTTTCTTGATTTCTGATAGCTTTGAAGGAACTAGTCTAATATCCAATCCATGGTATGTTTTGTAGAGATTAACGTATTGTTGCTTACGAAGGGATTTAACACCTTTTTTTATTTCTTTACATGAGTACTGGTTTAAATTCCTGCATAAATTTATTACAGGTGTATGGTGTTTGCCAATACATCCGTGCTTGAATAATGTGGATAAAATATCCTTCTCTAGTTGGGCATTGCTTTTCATATATATTTATATATAACTTATCACATATTTAATATTATGTATAGAAACTGTACACTTCACGGTTCAAAAAAAATTAATGTTTAGTTTTTAAACAATATGGAGTTGTGAATCTATGTATGAAAAAATATTTGGCAAATATCCACAAGTAAAAGTAATAAATTACATATTAGTAAATCCAGAAAGAAACTACACTAAAAAAGAAATAGCTATAGGAGCACAAATCTCGAGGGTAACTTTAGACTCCTTTATAGACAATTTACTGGAAAATAACATCATAGAAAAAGTAGGGTCAACATATAGTGTTAACACAAACTCAAAAATTGTAAAAACACTCATAAAAACACAAATAACACTAGCAGACTTATCTATGAAAGATGAACTACAAAACGAAGAAGAAATTATAGGTGAACTAGTTTCAGACGATGAATTCGAGGAATTCATGAACAGTTTCGACTACGAGATAGATGAAGAATATGAACTAAACCGTCTAGAACAAAACGATAAAATGACCTCAGATTCAGTGGATTTATTAAACAACAAAAATCTACTGTTTTCAGAAGAACTTGATGAATCCTTACTATACATTAACGGATATTACCCAAAAAACAAAAACAGGAGAATGATTAATTATGGATAACCTAAACAACAACAACATGCCAAAAATAGTTATAAAAGAATCAAAAACACAACCAGTATCAGGAGCTGTATGTGTAGGCTCAGACCAGCAAATCAGAGTAGCATTCATAGAAGAAAAATTATCAAACAACGACTTCGGAGATGTGGAAATAATACAGGAAGTCTCAACACAAATAGTAATGACTCCACAAGTAGCAAGAAACATAATCCAAGTCATGCAAGAGAATTTAGAACAAAACAATTATTAAACTCCTCCAAAACCCCCTATTTTTTTATTTATTTTATTAATAGTTTAAATTTACTAAAAATGAGCTTTTTAAAAATTCAATAATCATAAAAAAGAAAGAAAAAATAAAAAGAAGTTGAATCAGTAGAAATGCTTTAAAGCTAAATCCACATCTTCTGGTTGTATAGTTTTACGATCAGCATGTTTTGCCAAATCAATGGTGGTTTCAGCTAATTTCATGGTGTAGGCTTCAACAGCTTCTACAAATTTTTCTTCGGCTTCTTTACTTATTCTTTCCGCACCTACACTTTTAACTATTCTTGAAATGGGTGCTTTTGGTATTTCAGACATTTCTTTCACTCCACTACTATATATCCGAGAGTTAATATTTAATGCTTTGTTTTTTAACCATTTCCAAAAATATTTACACTGGAAATGGAAGTAACACTATTGTACTACAAAGTAAAAAACATTTAATATATTATAATTTTAAGTTTGAAAGCCTTTCCATAGCTTCAACAGTTTTTTCATACGTATTGAATGCTGTTAACCTGATATAACCTTCACCACTAGGTCCAAATCCAGCACCAGGGGTACTTACGACGTGTGCTTGATCTAGTAGTATGTCGAAGAAACTCCAAGAATCAATGTTGTCAGGTGTTTTAAACCATATGTAAGGTGAATCAATACCACCATACACGTCTAAACCGAGTTTTTCGAGGTTTTCCCTGATAACCTTAGCATTAGCCATATAATAATCCAAATTTTCTTGGATTTCTTTTTTACCCTCTGGCGTGTAAATTGCCTGAGCAGCCCTCTGAACAGGATAACTCACACCATTAAACTTTGTTGATTGTCTTCTATTCCATAATGGGTTTAACTGTACGTCTTCACCATCAGAGTTTTTAACATAGACCTCTTCAGGTACAACACAGTATCCACAACGTGCACCAGTAAAGCCAGCAACCTTTGAATAACTCTTAAATTCAACTGCAACTTCTTTAGCTCCATCAATTTCATAGATACTATGTGGCACATCACTACTTTCAATGAAAGCTTCATAGGCTGAATCGAATAATATCAGTGCATCATTTTCTTTTGCATAGTCTACCCATACCTTAAGTTCATCTTTTGTTAGTGTAGTACCAGTAGGGTTATTAGGATAACACAGATAAATGATATCCACATCCTCTTCGGGCAGAGCTGGTACAAAGTTATTTTCAGCAGTTGCAGGTAGGTACACTATTTTTTCATAGAATCCGTCCTCATTTATTTTACCACTACGTCCAGCCATCACATTACTATCAACGTATACTGGGTAGACTGGATCAGTTACTGCGATAATGTTATCCTGTGAGAACAGTTCTTGGAAGTTACCCGTATCACATTTTGCTCCATCACTAATGAATACCTCTGAGTTTTTTAACTCAATTCCTAGTGGATTGTAATCATTTTTAATAATATCTTCAATGAGAAAATCATATCCCTGTTCTGGTCCATAGCCTCTGAACGTATCAGCTTCACCCATTTCATCCACTGCTTCATGGAATGCCTTAATAACTGACTTTGTTAGTGGTCTAGTCACATCTCCTATTCCCATTTTAATTAAATCAGCTTCTGGATGTTCTTCCTGATATTTTTCCACTCTTCTTGCTATTTCTACAAATAAGTAATTGTTTTGTATATTTGAATAATATTCATTTACATTTACTGCCATGTTATCACTTCTCCTTTTAATTGTGTGTATAATAGAATGTTATTTCATCATCTTTTACGTTATCTACTCTTGCAAAGCCAAACCTTTCTAGTTGTACCATGTCATCTACTTTAAGATTATTTGCATCAGATTCTATGTATCCTTCAACTTTGGTATTGTCTGGCATAACTACGGTTGATTTAATCGCATCACTTGTTGGACACCACTGTATTATGGTTGCATGATTTTTCTGTGCCTCTTCAAGTAAACTACCCGTATAGGTGCATGCGTCCTCATCAACGTTGATGTTCACCAAATCCATTAATCGTAATTCTTTTGCATTGTTCAATGCTTTATTGTAGTCGTCTTCTGGTATGTATGCACTGCCAGTGAATTTCAGTGTCCTGTACCCTTTTTCTGGTTGGTTGTAGTGTAGTTCACGTTTCACGGTCATGTTCTGTGAGTCTTCTGGTAGATTTTCTATGTCTACTCTAACAGCCTTTGGTATGAAGAAGTATCGGTTAGTTTCTTCTTCGACTATGTTACGGTTTAGTCCATAGATTTTCTTCCAACTGATGGTTGCATCAGCCTGTTTTGTACCAATTTCCTCTATTAACTCATACAGTACCTCTTTTTTTATTCCTCTACGTGCTATTGCTCTGATTGTTCCCAGTCGTGGATCATCCCAGCCAGTATATGTGCCATCGTTTATTCCTTCACGTGCCTTGGATGTGCTTAATTCCACATCATCCATTTTAAGCCTACCATAATGGATGAACTCAGGTATTTGCCAGTTAAAATGTTTGTATAGGTAGCTTTGTTTCTCACTATTAGCAAGGTGATCTTTTCCACGTAGCACATGGGTTATTCCCATTAAATGGTCATCCACGGTTACAGAGAAGTTCATCATAGGATAAATCCTGTATTTGTCGCCTATTCGTGGATGTTCTTGTGTGACTATTCTCATTGCCACCCAGTCACGTATTGCCGGATTTTTGTGTTCTATGTCAGTTTTGACACGTAGCACAGCTTCTCCTTCACTCATTTCCGGGAATCTGTTCCATAATTCAAGGTTTTCTTCGACACTATGACTTCTACATGGACATGCCTCTTTGTTGTCCTTTAACTTCTTGAAGTCTCCTCCATCACATGTACACATATATGCTGCTCCACATTCTATTGCTTTAACAGCGTATTCATAGTATACGTCTAATCTGTCACTTTGGATGTATGTTTCATCTGCTTGTATGTCAAGCCATTCAAGGTCTTCTGGTATGCTGGTATAAGCATCACTTTCGACTCGTTTAGGGTCGGTGTCCTCTATTCTTAGGACTAATTTCCCATCATATTTCTTTTTGTAGAGCATATTCAGTATTGCAGCTCTTGCATGACCTATGTGTAGTGGACCTGATGGGTTTGGTGCAAATCTTAGTTTTACCTTAGAGTCTTTGATATTTTCTAGTTCTGGTAATCCTTTAGGTTTTTCTGGTGCTCTTTTATGTTCTTCTATTCCACCCAACTGGTTTAATTCGTTTACCTGTTCTTCCGGACTTAACGAGTTAACTTTTGCAACAAGCTTTCCTGCCAGTTGACTCACAGTTTTAGGATCTTTTCTCATCTCTGGGTGCTTACTCATAACCATACCAATAACTGACCCTGTTTGACAGTTATTTCCATGTTCTACAGCATTGGTTAATGCGTATTTGTAGATAGTTTCTTCTATATCCATTAGTATCCTCCAATTAGTTGTTAATATTTAATAATTATGATAAGTCAAAATAAATTACCAAATAAAATTTTTCTATAATAATATAATTTATCTCCTTTATTCTATAAACTTCTTTTGAATAATAACTATTTTCGTAATACTTTTCTATGTATATGCCTTAAAGCACTTAAAATTCATCTACTGTTGTCTATTGAATGATTTACACATATTCTGTTATTACTTACTACTGTTTTCAAGTGTAACTACTTCATTTGAGTAATGATGATTATGATTAAATATTTTGTAATAGATACATAGTAATATATACATGATGTGTCGTGGGATTTTATGAAAGAAAAAAACAAGATAATAGTAATAATATTGCTTCTAATCACCTTAATAGTGCTATTATATGCATTAGACAGTCCATACCTGCACATGATAGAAAAGATTAAGGATGGCAATACTGAGAACCTACTGGATGTTCAAAATGAAATCGAAAGGGGAAATGTGTCAATCACTGTTACTGGAGATGTAATGTTTGGACGTAATACACCAGGAGCACTATCGTTAGATGAAAGTCCGTACCGTTTTGTATCTAACGTAACCTCGAATACTGATATTCTCTTGGTAAACACTGAAAACCCATTCACCACTACATCAGGTGCTGTTAAACCAGATGTTCCATTAAAGGCAAGTCCAGATTACATACCATTAATCAATGGTACAAATGGGACGGTAGTATCAGCCAATGCTAATAATCACGTATTTGATTATGGGGTAGAGGGTATGAGGGATTCTATTAAGAACCTCGATGAAAACGGGATATTACATATCGGTGCAGGAGAAAATAAACAGGAAGCTACCAATCCAATAACACTAGAACGTAACGGTCATAATATCACCATATTTAATTACATGGACAGTAAGAACTTCCAAGAGTATTCACAGGAGGTCATGCCAATAGCAGGTGATGATAAACCAGGATACTCTGCATGGGATGATGTTGAAAGTCCTAAGCAAATCATGGAAGCTAAAAACAATTCAGATATTGTACTAGTGTATATTCATTATGGTAATGAGTACAGCCGTCAGCCAAATGATGACCAGATAAGCATATCACACAAAGCAATTGATGCTGGTGCAGACGCAGTTGTAGGAACTCATACACATGTAACACAGGGAATAGAAGTATACAATGACAGGCCAATATTCTATAGTCTTGGAAACTTTATCTTCGACCAGAGCAATCCTGCAACACATACAGCCTATTTCGTATCATTCAACGTTACAGGTGAAAATGTGTCTGCCTATGTATATCCAGTATACATTAGTGGCTACCTACCCCAGTTCATGTCACCTGATGATGGTAAGAGCTTGTTAAATAACTTAAATCCACAATGTTCTCAGATGGAAGTAACTGATGATGGTATAGGTGTTATAAAATACAATCTAACAAGAAATACCACCAAATAAACCCCATATTTTTTTTTCCTTTTTTATTTAGGGTAATTTCCATTTCTCTGAAAACGTTTATTCTTTCTTATTTTATCTTTTATAGTTCGTTTTGTTCTTATTTTTTAGTTTTTCATTTTTAAATCCATTATATTTTTATGAGGATATTTCTTTTTTAAAAGCTTGTTAGTGTTTTATTTTTTGTATATAACAATATTTTATTTTATAGTT
>MUZZ01000304.1 GCA_003266075.1 Methanosphaera sp. rholeuAM74 | reverse complement strand
ACTAGCCATACATAAACATATGGTACTGGCAACAAATGATATAGAAGACATTTATGAGACAATAACAGAATACAATATTCAACACATTGGTACTGCAGAGATAATAAATGAAGCAGTGATAAACAACATTATAACATTAACTGATGCTGAAAGTATATGGCTTAGCATCAAATCATTAGGATGCAACCTCAAGACATGTACCTACTCCAAGTACAGAGAATTAATATGTGCAGATTAATGGTAAACAACCCATTAATCATATCTCCTCCAATAAAATGTAATGAGAATGTTATACTATTTTGAATAGCTCATTATACTACTTATATTATTAGATACATATCTATTATTTAGATGTGATTATATGAGTGATTTAGAACTAATTTCAAATTTTGATGAGAACCTAACTAGTTATGATCCTGAATTAACAGAAATTCTTGACAGATTCATTAAGACACAGGTGTTAAAGGAGTGTTTGCTTGATGATGAAAGTTGTATGCTTGTTATTTTAAGCTGTCTTGTTGCTAACCAGTCAGTAAATCTTTATGAAAGAACACTGGATGTTGCAATCAATTTAGGATTATCTCCAGTCAGTATCAAGGAAGCATTATATCAGGCAATACCATATATTGGACTTGCCAAAACATATGACTTTTTAGAGATAACTAACAAGGTTTTCATCGAGAAAGGGATTGAATTACCATTACCATGCCAGGCTACTACTAATAGTGATAATAGACTTGAAACTGGTTATAATATTCAGATTAATAACTTTACTAAGGAGTTTATTGATGCTAATATTGATAGTACGCCTACTGGTCAAAAGCATATATGGGATTTCATATCATCATTTGCATTTGGTGATTTCTATAGCCGTAATGGTCTGACTGAAGGTGTGCGTGAGTTAGTGTCTTTTACATATATCCTCTGTCTTAGGGGCTGTGAAAACCAGTTGAGAATACATACTAAGGGTAATATTGCAGTAGGTAACACTAAAGAGGATTTGATTAGTGTTATAACATTACTTGTACCATATATCGGCTTTCCCAGAGTTCATAATGCTCTGGCAATAGTTAATGAGATATGTGACTGATTATTCTTAGACTATTATTTATTTTTATTTTAAAAAGAGTTTTTTTTGGTGTGGTGGGGGGTTAGTTTTTTTCTAGGGAGTTTTTTGTTGTGTAGGTGCTTGTTATCATCATCTGATTATAATGTGTATTCAACACTATGTGACCTGCAAACTAGTTTGTTACCATCATTATCTAGAACACTTTCACCATTAATTAAATTAAAATAACTAAGATAAGTGTTATTTAATTGATGGGTTGTTTCAAAATATTCAATATGTCCTTCTTTTTTATTTATTACGACTATGTCATATATATCTCTCGGTGCAAAATAGCATATACTGTACTCATAGCTATCATTACACAATACACAGTGTTCAAATATTACAACACCAAAAGAGTATAACATATCAATTTCAGATTCACTACTACTATCCTTCTCTATTCTAGTATGTTCAGTTTCCTTTACACCTTCAAACAAGAAGCACCACCTACTAAAAACAATTTACTCATCATCCAAAGAATAATGAATTTCCTTAATAAGTAAACTCTCATCAAACTCTTCTTTTAAGAATGTCCACCCATCATAACCTGACGCTATCTGCTTAATTTTATCAGATATAGATTCTACATCAGTAGATTCACTTATATTCTTAATACTGATACAATAAAAGTCGTCCCTCCAACCAGATGGGTATATTAGGACGTTCTCATTTATCACTTCTTCGTCTTCATTAATTTTCTTGCATATATTAAATGCTACATCATA
>MUZZ01000223.1 GCA_003266075.1 Methanosphaera sp. rholeuAM74 | reverse complement strand
GCATGTGACAGAATGGACATACATCTATTATAGCGTCGACTCCTGCAGCGGTCATGTTTTCAAGTTTTTCTTTTGTGAAGCTTGTTGTTACTGCTTTGTCTCTTGCTCTTAGTCCTCCACCTGCTCCACAACACATCATTTTGTCGTTGTAGTCTACGGATTTTGCTCCTGTAATTTCTACAAGTTCGTCTAGTATTTTAGGTCTTTTTGGGTTGTCGATTTGTAGTTCATCGCTTGGTTTTAGGAAGTGGTAGCCGTAGTGATTTTGACGTTGTCATCGATTTGCCTATCCTAAATAGTGGCATTATACTCCACAAACTGTTCATATCCTCAGAAAAATCTTTTTAATAAATACACCGATTAATTCAACTATAATTTTTGTATCTAACAACTCTCCATAAACTATTATGATAAGCTATTGCTAAAACATCTATTTATCTTTTTGTATGAAGTTGGGATTAAAGCAAAATAAAAAGCCAAAAAAACATGTCACAAAATAAAATACAAATGAAAAAGTGCTATACAATCTATGAACAAGCAAAACCAAAAAAAGAAAATGAAAAAAATAAAGGTGAAGTAAGACTATACACTAACAGTCAAAGTAGCTTCAGCATCAAGTTTGGTAGATGCACCAGTATAAACTGCTTTAATCTCGTATTGACCTGCCTTCAAAGTTTTTGGAACAGTATAATTGAATGTGATAGTGCTACCATCAACCTTCGCATAGAGTTTTCCATCAGCACTCTTAACAGTCTTACCGTTGACCTTGAGAACAACCTTACCGTCAACGATGTTTTCAACATTGACAGTTATACTGATTGACTCACCAATACCAGCACTTACGCTATCAACTGAAATGCTCTGAACTTCACCCCCACTATTATTAAACTCGTTTACAATTATGGCAGTGACATTACTCTTCAATGAATCATATTCAGCATTACCAGTGAAAACAGCCTGAATTACCGTATCATTATCCCATGAACGTGGAATACTGTAGTTTTCAAGGCTTGCAACACCATCAGTCACACTAGCATAAAGTATCCTACCCGTACTGGAATCCCTGAGAATCTTACCGTTGACCTTGAAGTAAACCTTACCATCATTAATATCTGTTGCTACATCAGTATCATAATACAATACAGCATCGATGCTGGAAAGAGTATCAACAATAAATTCAGTAGTGTTCACTATTACCGTAGGAATTATAGGCACTTTTAGAAGAACTTCAACAGAGTTTTGCTCAAATGCGTTGTTATTTCTGAAAGTTGCATTGAACAATACGTGTTTTTCAGGAATTGGTGTAATATTATATGCTGCTACACCGTCAACAATTGAAACAGCACGGGTATAATTATCTGACTTAAAGTATACAACACCATTATTCACAGCAATACCATTAATATCAGTTACACTTGCAATCAATGATATGGAATCATCATTAACAATCTGTGAAAAGCTTACAATAGAGTCACCCTTAGATAACGTTAAGACAGTCTTGTCACTAGAATTATCGATAACACTACTGCCCGGATAGTAGGCAACTATTTCAGCGTTAAAGTATGATTCCTTTGTAGTTATATTGACATTTGCTAATCCATCCATAATTGGCGTGCTATATTCATCACCAGCGACCGTGAATATTACTTCACCATCTGCGATGTTGTTGCCATCAACGTCCTTGACAACAGCACTAACCGTTACAACTTCACCGACCCTAGCACTAGATATATCCGTGATGTTAATATCTGATTGGATAGCGTTCACCTGAAGATTTTCTGTATGATTAATGACAGCGTAAACATCCTCAGGATAATACCATACCTTAACCTCATTAACACCCTTCTGTGTAGGAGTTACAGTAGTTTCAAGCCTACCACCAGTAAGTGTGGTGTTAAGTTGTTCAACACCATCAACTAAGACTAGAACACGACCACCATCAACTAAAACACCATCATATGAGATGGACACGTTAAGAGGAGTCGGAGTATTCAGTAAAGTTGAACTAGGTAACTCCATACTAATATTCGTCTTCAAAAGAGGAGTGTTATTCACAACAGTATTATCATTAAGATTAGCACTAACAGAGTACACATTAACATTACCATTAGCAATCAATACATTACCAGAAACAACGTTATCCAAAGATCCATCATCAATAGATACCGTGTAATCAGCAGTAGTGTTGATAGTATTATCCCTAATAGTACTACTTAATACACCAGACAACTCAACAGCCGTACTAGTAGTCTTAAACACATTCTCATAGACAACACAACCCATACAATCACTCATAACAAGCCGTTTAACCGTGTTATTGAAGACATTGACATTGTTTGCCTGAACATTCAAAGCACCATTAACTACCATACCACTAATATTTGACCCCTCAGAGCCAGGAGCAAAGGTAACATCAGCATTCACAATAGCACCATCATAACTAGTAATATTAACAGGCTTATCAATAATCATAGGATTATCATATGTAACATTACATTTCCTGACAATGATATTACAATTATTAGGGATAGTGCTTAAAAGCCTATAAGTACTTGAATCAAAGAATCCAGTATAAGTTTTAGCGTTATTTATTGATGGACTATCAACAAAATCAGATAATATGTAAGTATCATCAGTATTATTTAGAAAAACAACATTGTTTAATGTGACATTACGTACCACCCTTGAACCAGACATTAGTGTAAACATATATGCACCTGACAGGAAAGTAGAATTTTCTATAAATGCAACCCCCTTCAAAGGTCCAACTAGGGATGTATATGGTAGATAAGTATTTATCACAGTAACGTTCATATTAGGACTTAACGCTAACCTATATAAGTTAGGAGCATTAATAACTGTCACAGTGAAATTCTCAGTCAAATCTAATATATTAACGCTTAATAAATTTAAGAAAACATGCGAATCCCTCAATAAAACAGAATTTAATTTATGAAGATTAGTTGATGAAGTGTATGTTCCGAAATCCAATATGTTATCATCTGTTATATCTATTCTTTTTATAGCATTTGTATTGTTTTCTGTTATAACTTCACCATTTATTGAAGCATCACCGTAATATCTTATTGATGCTAGTTTGTTATTTGTTACTGAAACGTTTCCACCAGTAGAAATTATTGTATAATCATTCATTGATGTTATGGTGTTGTTATTTATTAAAATGTTGTTGTTTGTGATGTTTAATGTGTTTCTAATATCATTTCCTTCGATAATACAATCATCAGAAAGAATTTCTAGTGAACCAATCGTATTATTATATACATTTGTTTTAGATACTAGCAATGTCGTAATGTTATTATTTATTACTGTTACGTTTTCAATTGAATTTACTACGATAATTCCACTACTGCCAAGTAAAACTCTGCCGAAATTATTGTCTTTAATGGTGATATTTGCTAGATTACCACCACCACCATAAATCGGATTGAGAGACGCACCAGCATATAATACAGTATTGTTTTCAATCAAATGATTTGCACCCTCTAGACAAATGGCAAAACACGTAACTTGAGCTGGAGCATCAGTAGCATTAATCAAATTATTCCTCATAGTGAAATTCTTGTTAAGATATGTTAGAGTTTCTAAATCAGGTGCAGCATTGAATGCGTTGAGATAAACTAGATTACCCAAAGCACCAACACCTACAATAGTGTTGTTTTCAAACAAACAATTACTAGTTCCAGTATACACCATCGTACTATGTTGACCATTATCCTTAGTATAGAAGTAACTATTTACTACAGTAACATTATCAGATAACGAACCAACAGTAAAATGACCAGTACCAGAACCTATCACGGCATCCTCATTAATAACACTAACATTATTTACATACACATTAGAAACGTTACTGAAAGATACCCTTGTATTATAGAAATACAAGTTAGTTATGTTACTACCACTAGCACCATGACCAAATGTTAACTGACCACCAGTAGCATCACCATAGAAATCAGTACTCCTCGTATACAAACTAATATTTGAATTGTTTTTAGATGATATGAAGTTCAATGATTTATTAACGTTTAAACTGAACTTAGAACTATCAAACATACCATCAACATCAATCGTATCACCATCAGAAACCTCATCATTAAATTCACCATTGGTTACATATTGATTAAAGTTCTTGTTAGTGAGCGTAATCGTTTTCGGTGTACTTACATCACTTTTAACATTTTTATCATTAGTATGTGTGTCAATACTACTTGCACCAGTATCCTCTGTAGCATTCAAGTCACTAGCTGATAAAGAAGATAGGGACACCATTATAAATAAGAATAATATACCAATCATTAAAAATTTAGATTTATTCATATTCCTCTCTCCAAAAAAAAAATTAAGAATAAAAAAAAATAATCTAATCATTTCTAGAAATCTCATTATCCGTACCTAAATTGGATACTGAATTATCACCAGTTAATAATTGGAATAAAGCATTGTTAGAAATAAGATGGTTTTCTTGAACATAATTGGAATCAGCTTCTACTATTACAGCATATGCTGTATTAGGATTTAATAAATCCAATACTGTTATTGTATTATAATCAACGATATTTACTGAAGAATTGCCACCTCCAACAATTTTTATTCCTGTTGTTTCTGGAGGAATCTGTTCATAGACATAACTTAAATCATCACTATAACTAGCCATTACAGATATGATGTTATACTCTAACTCATTCAATGATGAATTATATAGTCCTATACCCATTACTTTAGTACCTATCACATTAATATTATTATACTTTATTTCATTATCATCGATTAAATAACCCTCTATACCATATCCTATAGTTGATTGAACAGTAATATCATTATATTCTACAATATTATAGTTAGATACTGCTGGAGCATAATTATTCGTTAAGTATATTCCATAAGCAATTGCTTCTCCACTTGTTGGGTTTAGTGTTGTGTTATGTGCTGTTGCTGTAATTACATTATGCGTTGCTTTTGAATCACTAACACATATTAATTGTAGACCTGCAGCATAGTTTTCACTATTTGAAATGAGTTTGTTGTATGAAGTGTTACTGTTGTATACGTTTTCTATTGTTATTGCATAGTTGTAGTCTCCACCAGAGACAGTTACATTGTTTTCTTCTATTTTGACATCATAAGCATTTCTTATGTTCATTCCCTCGTTTGTTCCAGATGATTGTGTAGGTGTAGATGCTGTTGCTGTTATTCTGTTTTCTGTGATGTTTACATCATATGCGTTATCCACTACTAAAGCTGTGTTGTATATTGTATAAGCCCATGTTGTGTGATCATATCTATCTTGTGGGTATCCATTGATAGTAATGGTATTATTAGTTATGTTTAAAGTGTTTGTTGAGTTTAGTTTGATTCCTATAGTTTCTCCAGCTGTTGTTTTTGTGAACGTGATTACGTTGTTAGCTAGTTGAATGTTGTTATATCCATATGTGGAGATTACAGAACCACTTGTTCCATCATCATTTTCTATTGTTAAATTTTCTATTACAACATTATTTGAAGCAATGACAAATCGTGTATCTTCAAATTTAGACCCAGTTGTTGATGTTATGTTGACATCATGTGGGATTGTTAAAAGTCCATTTGTTTCAAATGTAGTAAATACCCCATCAAATGTAACTATATCGTAAGTAGCTATGTTTTGAATATCGGTTGAATAACTACTTGGTGTTATTGTCTTTTGAACAGGTGGGTCATTAAGTAATTCTTCATTTCCGATATTATTGTTACTATTATAATTATTATCAGTACCACTCTGTTGTGATACTTCCGTTATTTCTGTTGTTTCTTCTGTTGGTGTTTCAACATTAGTTGTGTCATCGTTAACTTCCGAAGCACTTACTACTGTTAATCCTACCAATAACAACATGACTAGGATTATTATATTCTTTAATTTCAATTTAAACATCCTTGATTTTTAGTATAATCATATACGTTACAGTTTTTCAAATAAGTAGTTCATTATTCCCAAAATGTGAAATAGTAGTTAGTAACTATACGATTACCTCATGACGAAAAAAAATATTGATTAACATAGAACTTAAATATCCCCATAAACAAAAATAGTCATGGGTATGATGGGCTTATTAAATATGTACTTAAAGTATTACTTTATGATTTCGTAGTTCTTCAACGGGAATTGAAAATTATATGAAACAAAAGGTATACATTAACTAACACTATTTAATAGCTACATATCCATATTTAAGTTAGATTTAATGATAAACAATAAATCTTTATCATCATAGGTATGTTTGATTGTTATCATTATTAAACTTAACTTGTATATCTATTCTATTTTTATGAAAATAAATAATTTGATTTCCACATCAATAGCCATATTAACAACTAACTACCCAATTATTCTAATAATCTATTAATTGCTTTAAGTAGAAGTTCAAAAGAAGATAATGCTTTAACCATAGCTAAAATGAACATACTTTCAGTAAGTTATTTTTAAATGATTTTTGATGATGAATGATAAATGCCATAGTTATCATAGTACTTAGATGGAAAATATCGTTAAAATATGGGTATCGTTATCGGATTTCGTTTAGAAATAGCTAAGACTTCCCAAGGTATAGGATTTGAAGAAAAATATAGTAAAATATGGATTCAAATAAAAAAAAGTAAAAGAAAGTGATGAGAATATGCTTATTCAGCTTCTTCTCTTGGTGTGTTCATTTTTTCAACTAATTCTGTTGGGTCGACTATTTGTTTGTCGAGTGTTAGGTCTTCTGGTGTTAATCCCATTGCTAATCCGTATAGTTGTGCTAAGTGTAATACTGGTATTGCGTAGTCTGTACC
>MUZZ01000149.1:1214-1359 GCA_003266075.1 Methanosphaera sp. rholeuAM74 | reverse complement strand
CTGCAATAGCAAAACCTGTTACACTGGATATTACAGCCATTCTAAGTAAATCTTTTTGTATTACACATACGATAGCTCCTAAAACTGCAAATATACATAATGCCAGTGGTACAGCATTTGGTACCAATAAATTCATATCTATCAT
>MUZZ01000149.1:0-976 GCA_003266075.1 Methanosphaera sp. rholeuAM74 | reverse complement strand
GATTCTAAACCTGTCATTATAATTCGCCTCCACCTAAAACACTAGCGGCTGCAATTGTTCCAACAGGACTTAATACGATTAGTGCAAATGCTATATCTTTACAAAATTCTACACCAGTCAGGCAAGTGAATAATACCAGCACAATTGCTAATGCGATTGTGAAACCACCTACCCCAGCTAATGCAGAACCAGTTGTTTTACGTGCAGCTATTTTAACACTAGCTAACATGTAAATTACAAAACATAACATTAGGAACAATTCAGATATTGTTAAAAAATCCATCTCATCACCCTATGTTCATTCTAACATTTTCTTAATAGTTTTCTCAAGAGGTATGATGTCATCCCTAGAACGTGGAGTTAATGCTGAAACTGTTAAAATTCCAGTATCCTGATTCATATCAATTGTAATAGTACCTGGCGTTAAGGTAATAGTATTTGAAAGAATTGCAAGTGATACTGGTCTTTGAAGATCAGGCTTAATCTCAACGACCACTGGATCAACATTTCCCTTAAGACAGCATGTAGCTGTGTCAACTACTGCTTTAAAAATTTCGACTACTAATCTTACGAAAAATTCAATTCCGTAGATTATTCTATTTAAAAACATAAATTAAACTCCGTTTTTATTATGGACTCCCCTGAAAAATATTTAAAACAGAGATTCCCAAATATATCCCATCGATATCTGGGCAAACCCCCACGTCCACCTAGGGTTCTAGTATTAGAAAATCAATACACCCTCCAAAAAGATATTATGAGGACATTTGACGTTCCTTGTTAAATTAATTAGCTATAAAAACTCCATACTCAACGAAAGAAAAACTTCCAAAATTCAAGTATATAGTATGATAATATATATAAATGCAAATATATTTAAAATTTATGAAAAAAGATTTAGGCTAACGTAAAAAGGGAGTGAAACTTGTAATCCAACAACCATAAAAGCATACAACATAAACCGATGCAAGCAACC
>MUZZ01000048.1 GCA_003266075.1 Methanosphaera sp. rholeuAM74 | reverse complement strand
CCTGTTACTCCTTCTAGTACCTGTTCTTTATCGCCACTTTTGAAGTGTTCAACTAATGATTTTATGGCTTTGGGTTGGTCTCCGAGTGGCTTGTAATTGGATTGTAGACTAAATTTTGACATGGTTTATATTTCTGTTTCTTGTTGTTGTTATAAATTTTTGTGGTGGGGGGGCTTGTGTATATAATATTTTATAGTAGTAGTGTTGATAAATAATATCTATAGATGGTGGTTGTAATATTTATGAGAATTCGTGATCCTGATGTTTTACCTAAAAAGCCTGGCGTTTATATTATGCATGATAGTGATGATGAGATTATCTATGTGGGTAAGGCTAAGCGTCTTAGAAGTAGGGTTCAGAGCTATTTTAGGGATGAAGATAAGCTTGACAGACCCAAGACTCAGGTTTTGATGAAACACTTCGATTACTTGGAGTATATCGTTACTGATACCGAGAAGGAGGCATTGATTCTTGAGGCTAACATGATTAAGAAGTATAAACCACGCTATAATATTGATTTGAAGGATGGTAAGCAGTACCCATATATTAAGGTTACTTCTGAGGATTTTCCACGTATTGTCATCACCAGACGTTTAGCAGATGATGGTGCTTCATATTATGGACCTTATACTGATGTTACTAATGCTAGGGGTTTTATTGATTTTGTTAACAAGAATTTCATGATTAGAACCTGTAAGAACATGGATGGTCCATGTCTTAACTACCAGATTAAGCAGTGTAGTGCTCCATGCTGTGGATACATATCAGGGGAGGATTATGCTAGTAATGTTAGACGTGCAAAGCTACTCTTGGGTGGCAAGTATAAAACTATCCTGAAGCAATTGAAGAAGGATATGAAGAGGTACTCCGAGGCTATGGAGTTTGAAAAGGCTGCCCTTGTTAGAGATCAGATTGAAACTATTTCTGTGACCCTGGAAAAGCAGAACATTCAGCCTAACATGGATGTTAACCAGGATATTATCGGCATTGACCATGATGATAGCACAGCAGCTGTAGTGGTTATCTCTGTTAGAAATGGTAAGACTAATCGTAAGGATGACCTGATTCTTAAACAAATTGAGGGTTTGACTGATAGACAGATTTTAACGGAGTTTATTAAGCAGTACTATAGTATGGCTCCTGTTGCCGATGAGATTATACTAGAGGATGATATTGACGACATGGATGTTATCTGTGAATGGCTTAGTGATAAGCATGGCTCTAAGGTGAAGCTTAGAGTTGCACAGGATGACCACTACTTCACACTAATCAGGATTGCTAAAAAGAACGCACACATATCCTTAACAGAGAATACCAAGGAGTTGGAGAACCCATTGTTGACCTTGGAGCAGTATCTTAAGTTGCCCCGCCTACCGTATCATATTGAGGCTTTTGATATATCGAATATTTCTGGTGTTCATGCCGTGGCATCGATGGTTGTATTCGAGAATGCTAAGCCTGCTAAGAGTATGTATAGGAAGTTTAAGATGAACACTCCCGGACCTAACGACTTTGCCATGATGAAGGAGGTCATCACTAGGAGGTACAAGCGTATATCACCAGATTATCCTGATAAGAAGGACTCATCAGAGGATTCAATGTTTATCAAGCCCGACCTCGTATTGATTGATGGTGGTAAAGGACAATTGGGTATGGCTGTGGACGTCTTCGA
>MUZZ01000230.1 GCA_003266075.1 Methanosphaera sp. rholeuAM74 | reverse complement strand
GATCACTTATCCACGCCATCAGTCTTTTCATAATCAGAATACCTCCCTGGATTCTTCCAGTATTTCAGCGCAGTATCTGTACGGTACGCCGCTTGCATACATATTTGAGAGTGCCATGAGTAAAAGTGCTTTTTTGATGTTTTTCATTTTGTTACCTCCTGCCCGTACTTGCTCTTCGGGTCTTTTGTAAGTGGTAAACTATTTTGGTTCTTCCGCATCTATTAGTATTTGCGTAGAAAAAGAGTTACAAAAGAGGTATAATAGACATATATCACATAGCGATAACGGAGAGGTGATACTTATGTCTGCAGCAGCCCTCGATCTTCAATCCTTTTATCCACCCGATTTCAAAATCTTAGGCGTAGAAGAAACAAACCAGGAAATAATCATTCACATGCATTCTGTTAGCCAGGAATGCTCGTGCTATAAATGTGGTTCTCCCTTAATCAAACATCACGGTTCTCACCACCGCAACGTCCAGGATCTGCCCATTCTTGGCAAACGTGTAAAACTGGATCTTCAGATATTCGATTATGAGTGCACCAACCCGACATGTGACCCGCATGCTGTGACAGAAACATTCGATGGATTTCTTACTTATAATAGTCGGATGACAGAGCGTTTAGAGGAATTTATCTGTATTCTTGCTATAGAAACCAGCTGCGAAGCATGCGCCAGGATTCTAAAATCAATGAATGTTAAGATCAGCGGGGATACAGTTATTCGTCTTCTTAGTAAACGATATTTGAGCCAACCGAAGCCGGCATGCGGATCTACAATAGGTATTGATGATTTTGCTTATAAAAAACGACATTCTTATGGAACCATTATTGTAGATGAAAAAACTCATGATCCGGTGGCTGTTTTGGATGGACGAGATGGTGAGTCCTTGAAGGAGTGGCTCAGACAGAACCAACATGTAACAACTGTAACCAGAGATCGTGCATCTGCTTATGCGAAGGCAGTGGAAGAGGTATTACCGGATTGCATGCAGGTGGCAGATCGATTTCATCTCCACCAAAACCTGATGGATGCTGTAAATAAAGTTTTAGGGCGTACAGTACCTGCGACAACTGCCGTTCCTTGTGAGACTGAACCCATAAAAAACAAAGAGTTATCCACATCCCCTATGGATGAGGGTAAAAAAAATCGCATCTATTGTGGATAACTTCACCGAATCTGAACGAAAACGAAGGCAATTAATCACAGAAATACAGGGTTTACATAAGTCTGGATCATCCATAAGAGAAATTGCACGTATAACTGGAAAGGAACGGAAAACGATAAAAAAATACCTTGAGGGATCCCCGGATATTCTTTGCCGAAGTAATAAGCGCAGTCAATTAGTGACATGTACTGATAGCAATGTAAAAGATATCAAAGAAGGTTTGACAGCAAGCGCAATAGCC
>MUZZ01000170.1:6847-8964 GCA_003266075.1 Methanosphaera sp. rholeuAM74 | reverse complement strand
TTTCCTGTTCCCTTGATAATTTTTAAAAATGGTTTCACATCACTGGCTAGTTTCGTTACTCCCTCATGCAATTCGTATCCAGTTACTGTTGTTGATTTTTTGAAACCTATTTCACTATCCTCGATTACTGTTGCTTCGCTCTGTTTTACGACTTTCTCTATTTTACCGAATGTTGTTTCCATGTCTAATAAGCCTAGTCCGTCTACTGTTCCATAATTGGATTCTAGGTGGTCTTCGTCATATATCTTCTTGGATAGCATCTGGTATCCACCACATATTCCTATGATAGGTATCTTTGTTGATATTTCCTTTATTTTCTCGAATGCCCCTGATTTTTTGAGTTCTTCTATGTCGTTTACTGTGTTTCTTGTACCAGGAATTATTAGGGCATCTATTCCGTCGAAGTCATCGTATATGCTTACCAGTTTAATTCCCACATCTGGCTCGTAGTCTAGTGGGTCTATGTCTGTGAAGTTTGATATTCTTGGTAATCTCAGCGTTCCTATGGTTATTTTCTCGTTTTCGCTGAATTGGTGTGTTGATAGTGAGGCTGAATCCTCTTCTGGTAGGTTTAAGGTGTCATCAAATGGCATTATACCTATTATCGGTATTCCTGTTAATTCTTCCACCTTTTCTATTCCTGATTTGAGTACGTCAGCGTTTCCCCTGAACTTGTTTATTATTACTGCTTTGATTCTTTTCCTGTCTTCTTCTGGTATGAGGTAATATGTACCCACTATTGATGCGAATACTCCTCCCCTATCTATGTCTGCAACTAGTATCACATCTGCATCTGTTATTTTGGCTATTAGCATATTTGCTAGGTCTCTGTCGTACATGTTTATTTCTGCTGGTGATCCTGCTCCCTCTATTATGGTTACATCATAGTCTTCTTTCAAGTATTCTAATGATTCATGTATTGCTTTTAGTGCTGACTCTCTGAAATTGTTTTGGTAATCGTCAAACCTCATATCTCCTGCTGGTTTTCCCTGTACTATTACTTGTGATGTGAAGTCACCCTTTGGTTTTAGTAGTATGGGATTCATATGGCAGTTTGGTTCTATTCCTGCTGCCTCGGCTTGCATTACCTGTGCTATGGACATTTCATCGTCGTCTATTGTTGTGTATGAGTTTAGTGACATATTCTGTGATTTGAATGGTGTTACCCTGTAACCTTTCCTTGCCAGTATGTTACATAGTGCAGCTACCGTTAGTGTTTTTCCTGCATTTGATGATGTTCCCTGAAACATGATATACTTCATTGTTTTTATTCTCCATAAATCTTTTAAATATTATGTTTACATATTTGTTGTTTCTGTTTCTTAATCTTATTTGATGCGATGTTGTTGAAATTTTTTTTAGAAAATTATGCAATAACAAAGATTTTAAATACCATTGGTTACTTAAAGTTATTATGTAGAGAATATAAATATAAAGACATATAAGAAAAAATAAATATAACATATTTAATAGGAAAAGCAAAGCGTTATTGAAGGAGGCAAAACGATGACTGAAGAAGAAAACAATACCAATGACACAAACGAAATCGAAGCCCTAGAAAAAGAAGAAGAAGAAAAAAACGTTGAAAATGAAGACACCCAAGAAAATGAAGAAGAAAAAGTAAAAACACAGATAATATCCGAGATAGACCCAGAAGAATATGCAGATACCAACGAAATAGATATTCCACCAATGCTAATAGACCAAATAATCGGACAAGAAGAAGCCGTAGAAACTGTTAGAAAAGCTGCAAAACAAAGAAGAAATGTACTACTAATAGGAGAACCAGGTATAGGAAAATCCATGATAGCCAAGGCAATGGCAGAACTACTACCACCAGAAGACTTACAAGACGTACTGATATATCCAAACATGGAAAATCCCAACAATCCACTAGTAGGAGTAATGCCAGCAGGTCAAGGAAAAAAAGTCTTAGAAAACGCTAAAAGACAGAACAAAAGCATGGAAGAAAGAAAGAACATACTAACAGTAGCAATAATCGCACTAATAATGGCAATAGGATTCATAACAAACCAATTCTTAACAGCAATAATAGCCGTAGGAATTGTGTTCTTCGCATTATACCAGATAAAACCTAAAAGCCAACAACAAACACC
>MUZZ01000170.1:0-6803 GCA_003266075.1 Methanosphaera sp. rholeuAM74 | reverse complement strand
CACGACCCATACCAATCAGGAGGACTAGGAACACCAGCCCACGAAAGAGTAGAAAGTGGAATGATACACCAGGCAAACAAAGGAGTACTATACATAGACGAAATCGGTACAATGACTATGAAAACCCAACAAGAACTACTAACAGCACTACAAGAACACCAATACCAGATAACAGGACAGAGTGACACAAGTAGTGGGGCAATGGTAAGAACAAAAGCAGTACCATGTGACTTCGTACTAGTAGCATCAGGTAACCTTGAAGTACTCAAAGACATGCACATAGCACTAAGATCAAGAATAAGAGGATATGGTTATGAAATATTCATGAAAGACACCATGAAAGACACAGCAGAAAACCGTAAAAAACTAGCACAATTCGTGGCACAGGAAATTAAAAACGATGGTAGAATCCCACACTTCACAAAAGAGGCAGTAGCAGAAATCATCAAAGAAGCACAACGTAGAGCAGGAAAAAAGGATTCATTAACCCTAAGATTAAGAGACCTTGGTGGATTAGTACGTGCAGCAGGTGATGTGGCAGTAGAAGAAAAAGCATCAGAAGTAACAACAGAACACATACTGGAAGCTAAAAAACAATCACGAACACTAGAACAGCAAATAGCCGACAGATACATATCACAGAGAAAAGAATACAGCGTATTCTCAAATGAAGGAGCTAAAATTGGTTGTATAAACGGATTAGCAGTAATAGGAAACTCCAGTGGAATCGTACTACCAATAGCAGCAGAAGCAGCACCATCACAAAGTAAAGAAGAAGGAAAAATCATAGCAGCAGGAAAACTAGGAGACATAGCAAAAGAAGCCGTACAAAACGTTGGAGCAATAATCAAGAAAAGCATAGGAAAAGACATATCCAACTATGATATACACATCCAATTCGTACAATCCTATGATGGGGTAGAAGGAGACAGTGCAAGTGTATCCATGGCAACAGCAATAATATCTGCAATCGAAAACATACCAATAGACCAGACACTAGCCCTTACTGGCTCACTAAGTGTCCGTGGAACTGTACTTCCAATAGGAGGGGCAACATATAAAATAGAAGCAGCAGCAGAATCAGGTATGAAAAAAGTTCTAATCCCATCATCCAACCTTAATGATGTATTAATTGAGAAGAAATATGTTGACCAGATAGAAATCATACCAGTAGACACGCTAACAGACGTGCTTGAACACGCACTAGTAGGACCTAAAAAAGATGAATTCATAAAAGATTTAAAGGAAAACAGATTAGACAAAATTAAGGACATCTTACCTAACGCAAACGATATAATTCCATCACATCCATCCAAAAACTAGGAAGATAACAATTATCTTCTTTTTTTTCTTTTTTTTAAATTACGGAAAGTAATAAATAGTATTTCATTCAAATATGGATATGTATAAATTGTTAAAAGCCAAAAATATGTTAACAATTTAATGTAGTCGAATGAAAAACAGATAATATTAGATAAACATCCCAATATTATAATAAGCAATACGCCAGTATTAACAGATAATAATCAAACAAGTAAAATATTTAAAAACGGAGACTGACAATGATGCAAAAATTAGATTTTGAAAACTTAAATATATCTCCTGAAATAAGAAAAGCCGTAGAAGATATGGGATTTGAAGAAGCCACACCTATACAATCACTAGCAATACCGAAGATTTTAGCCCATAAAGACGTGACAGGGCAAGCACAAACTGGAACCGGAAAAACTGCTGCATTTGGAATACCATTACTAGAAAATTTAAATAACGATGACAACAGGTTACAAGCCATAATATTATGTCCAACCCGTGAATTAGCCATACAAGTAGCAGAAGAACTGAGAAAACTATCCACATACCTCCCAAAAATCAATGTACTACCAGTCTATGGTGGACAACCAATAGACAGACAAATTAAAGCACTGGAAAATGGAGTCCAAGTGATAATTGGGACACCAGGTAGGGTAATGGATCACATAGATAGAAAAACCATTGATTTAAGCAACATTAAAACCGTCATATTAGATGAAGCAGATGAAATGCTGGACATGGGTTTTAGAGAAGATATAGAATACATTTTAGAGGACATCCCATATGAGAGACAATTCCTACTATTTTCTGCAACACTCCCAGATGAAATCCTTCAAATGTCACGCAGATACCAGAACAACCCAGAAATAGTTAAAGTAACACAGCATGAACTAACCACCCCAGACGTTGAACAGAAATACTTCGAAGTAAAAGAAGACATGAAAGTAGAACTCTTGTCAAGAATTTTAGACTTAAAAAACTTCGATTTATCATTAGTATTCTGTAACACCAAAAGAAAAGTAGATAAACTGGTAAGTCACCTACAAATCAGGGGTTACCTTGCTGATGGACTACATGGAGATCTCACACAGAATCAACGTGACAAAGTTATGAATAAATTTAAAACCGGAAGCATCGACATACTAGTAGCCACAGACGTTGCCGCAAGAGGAATAGATGTGGAGGGAGTTGAAGCAGTATTTAACTTCGACATACCAAACGACAATGAATACTACGTACACCGTATAGGACGTACGGGACGTGCAGGAAAAAGTGGTAAGGCATACAGTTTCGTATCTGGAAGAGAAATATATCAACTAAGAGACATACAAAAATATGCTCAAACAAAAATAGAACAAGCACCCATCCCATCAGTAAGCGATGTGGAAGAGGTTAAAAAGGATAACTTCATCGAGAAACTCAAAACCAAGATAAATACTGAGGATATATCCAAAGAGATATACATAATAGAGAAATTGATGGAAGAAGACTATAATTCAATTGACATAGCTGCAACCCTACTAAAAGAAATAATAAATGACAATGCATATATTGAAGAGGAATTTGGTGATACTGAAGCTCGTGAGGGATTTGTAAGATTCTTTGTTAGCGTGGGAAGAAACCAGGACATCACAGTATCCGTACTGATTAATTCAATACATGAAAAAACTGGGTTAAATGGACATCAAATCGGAAGCATAGACATATTTGACAACTTCTCATTTGTAGAAATACCTAATGCTAATGCATCTGACTTCTACAGGTTTATGGGTGAAACATACATAGACAACAAAAGAGCCCACATCGAACCAGCAAGACCAAGAGACAAGGAAGCATCAAATAACAAACCTAAAAAACAGTACAATAAAAAGAATTACAACAACAATAAAAAGCAATACAATAAAAGGTACAACCCTAAATACAACAATAACAACAAAAACTACAACAAAACTAACAACAATTTTAATAAAAACAATAACAACTACAATAAAAACAGTAACTACAAACCAAAGGACTACCAGTACAGCAATAACTACAATAAAAATAGACGCTATGATAATAGGGCTTCAAAGAATTTTAATCCACATAGAAATGATAACTACAACGATTATCAAGACAGTAGTTATAATTCTCATAGAGATGATTACGACTACTAATCATCACCCTACTACCCAATCCTATTTTTTTTAAAACTTAACTATAATTGACGGATTTTATCGGCAAGTGTTTTGGCAATACTGATTACTGCTACCTCATTGTTTAGCGTATTTGTTGCCTTAAGAGTATCTGCACCTGCAGCATTGATTTTAAGTACAGCATCATTAACCAGTACTGGATGTACACAAAATACGTTTACTGATGTTGCCCCCTGATTTTTAAGTATCTCTATTGCATTTACTATTGTTCCACCAGTACTTATTATGTCATCAATTATTACAACAGCCCTGTCATCCACAGATATGTTTTTGGTCTTTGTTTCAACTACTTCTGGTGATAGTCTGACCTTTTCGAGATAATCATAATCTGTATCCAATATCTCCGCTATTTCCTTTGCAAAGTTTTGTGCACCCTTATCTGGTGCTAGTATTACTGGTTTATCGTCGAAGCCCATTTTACTGATGTAGTCTGCTATTGCAGGCATTGCTGAAAGATTGTATACTGGAATATCATATAAGTCACATATACTTTCTTCATGCAAATTAACTGATATTAATGATTTAACGTTCATGGACTGTATTAATCTAGATGTTGCCTTGGCTGATATGCATTCATAGTCCTTGAAACGTCTTTCCTGCCTACTGTAACCCAGGTATGGTGAGATTACTGTAATCTCCTCAACACCCATATCACTTAACGTGTCCAAGATGAAGAATAATTCCATCATATTCTCGTCTTGTGGGTATCCAGTAGATTGGATTACACAGACTTTTTCATCACATGGAATGTTGTCTTTTATCCTGAAATATCGTTCACCATCAGGAAACTTCCTTGTTTCAACAGTGCATAATTTATCGTTCAATTCTTTTGCGACCTCAGATGCTAATGCTTGAGATGCTGATCCACCAATTATCAATTAGTTCTTCTCTCCTATAAATACTATTTACTAAAAAACGCTTTTATCATATGACATACACGTTAATATATAATATTGTCTTTATAGAATTAAAAGTTTACTTTTGTCAAAAAAGTATATTAACTCTTAACAAGAAATTATGGATGGAAATTTATCCTTAACTGATTTCATAACAATAAATTGGACTGATAATTGTTTTTAATCATATTCCCATACTTGTTAAGTTAAAAAAGGGTTTTATGAAATAATAATTATTCAAATTAGAAAAAAATGAAAAAGTAATAGTATAGTAGATACAAATATATTAATATAGACTGAAAGTATAAATAACACAAAAAATAGTGGAGCTAAAATAATGCACGAATTATCTATGGCAAACAGTATGGTAGATGCTATACTAACTACTGCAAAGACCAATAATGCTTTGAAGGTTACTGAAGCCGTCCTAGAGATTGGTGAAATGACTATGCTAAATCCTGAACAACTAAGATTCATGATAGACATACTAAGAAAGGACACCATCCTAGAAGAGGCTGAAATAATTATCAACATGATTCCAATAGAAATTGAATGCGAGAGTTGTGGATTTAAGGGAGAAACCAGAACTGAAGAAAATATGGACCATTTAATGGCAGTAGCAAAATGTCCAAAATGTGATAAAACTAACGTGCATATTATTCAAGGACAAGAATGTAATATTAAAACCATTAAAATTGAAAGAGAGGATGAAGATGCATAATGTTAGTATAGAAGTTGAGCAAGATTTGATACAGGCAAATGATGAATTAGCTTACGGTAATAGAAAAAAATTAGATGAAAAGAATGTATTCTCAGTAGATTTGGTTGGTGCTGTAGGTTCTGGTAAAACATCCCTACTTGAAAGATTAATTGATGAAATGGATGAAAACATATCCGTAATTGCTGGAGACATACTGAGTAAATATGATGCAAAAAGGATAGAAAACAAAAACGTTCCCGTGAAAGGATTGAATACTGGTAAGGAATGTCACCTAGATGCACACCTCGTTAAACACGCACTCGATGATGTTCCACTAGATGACACGTCAATACTCTTTATTGAGAATGTGGGAAACCTTATATGTCCTGCAGACTTCAATTTAGGTGCACATATCAGAACAGTCATTATCAGCGTAACTGAAGGAGACGATACTGCCGAGAAACATCCTATGATATTTAAGACAGCGGATATGGCGATAGTTAACAAGGTAGACCTAGCAGATGCTGTTGGAGCTGACGCAGATAAGATGGTCAACGACATCCATAAAATTAACCCAGATATNNNAGATATGAAGATTTGGATAGACATAGTTAACACACCCCATGTACGATTCTTTAATGGGATTATTAAAAAGTTAAAAAAGGACGGACATGAAGTATTAATTACTGCTAGAGACTTCTCTAACATACATGACCTACTCGACATATTCAATTTAGAATACACGTCCATAGGTAATCATGGAGTGACATTAGAGGAGAAACTACTTTCAAGCACAGAACGTGCATATGAGTTATCCAAATTCATATCCCAAGAAAACGTGGATATAGCTATTTCTAAGCATTCGATAGAAATGCCTAGGGTTGCTTTTGGTCTTGGAATTCCCAACATATTCGTTCTAGATAATGAACATGCAATAGCTGCAAACAAGTTAACCTTACCTTTAACAACAAAATTGGTTATTCCAGAGATTTTTGACGTCTGGAATACTATTAAGTTCGGTATGAACCCAAACAATATAATCCGTTATAATGGTACTTGTGAAGTAACACATTTAGAAGACTTTGTTTATAATGAAAACATTATCGAAGATTTAGGAATTGAATTGAAAAAGGATAAGATTATTCTTATGAGACCAGAGCCATCATTAGCATCATATCTTGATGCTGATTGTACTAAATCAGTTTTAACGCCAATTGTCAATGAATTGAAAGATATTGCGGACATTCTAGTCATACCTAGATTTAAAACTCAAGGTGAAATATTTGAAGACATAGAAAACGTTCAAATAATTAAAACTCCAGTTGATACGTTTAGTTTAATGAAAAAAGCAGATTTAGTGATTGGTGCTGGAGGTACTATGAATCGTGAATCTGCACTACTTGGAACGCCAGTAATTAGCTGTTATCCTGGTGATCAGCTATCAGTAGATACGTACTACATTTCAAGGGGTCTTATGAAGAGGTCAACGAATTTAAACGAAATCATCGAACTGTCTAAAACTTTACTGAACAATAAGCAGATTAATACGCCTCTTGAAACAGATAACTTGATTAGCTTAATCGTGGATGAAATCTACAATACATACGCTCAATACAAAAAATAATGGACTAATCGGGAGTTGAACCCGAGGCCTCCGCCATGCCAAGGCGACACTCTACCAAGCTGAGCTATTAGCCCATA
>MUZZ01000139.1:16816-19520 GCA_003266075.1 Methanosphaera sp. rholeuAM74 | reverse complement strand
CTTTCGAATATGTCATGCTTCAACACACGTATAGTTACATATAAGTCACCAGCAGGAGCACCATCTAATCCGTCATCCCCTTCACCAGCTACCCTTAGACGTGTACCTGTCTCTACACCAGCAGGTATCGTTATGGATATCTTGTTTACGGTGGCTTTGAGTCCACTTCCATGGCACTCCGTACACCTAGTTTCAATTATCTGTCCTTCACCATTACAGTTTGGACATGGGGATACTGATGCAAACTGTCCTAGTGGAGTGTTCTGTACTTGTCTGACCTGACCTGAACCGTTACATGTTCCACAGGTGCTTGTATTAGAGCCTGGCTCTGCCTTTGAACCGTTACATTTTGGACATGTCTTCTTGTGTCTGATGTCTACGTCCTTGGAAACTCCTGTGGAAACCTCTTCTAGTGTTAGGTCTATGTTGACTCCAATGTCTCTTCCACGTGCTGGTCCACCACGAGATTCACCGCCGAATCCGAACAAGTCAAAGATGCTTCCAAATCCTCCCTGACTGCTTCCACCGAATCCGAATCCCCGGAATATGTCTTCAAAGTTTATGTTGTTGAATATATCTTCCTGTGAGAATCCTTCCATTCCCGCATGACCGAATTGATCATAACGTTGTCTTTTCTCATCATCGGATAGTACACCATATGCTTCACTTAGTTCCTTGAATTTCTCTTCCGCATCTGGTTCTTTGTTTACGTCAGGATGATATTTCATTGCCAGTTTACGATAAGCCTTTTTTATCGTCTTCTTGTCAGCGTTCTTGTCTACACCGAGTACTTCATAATAATCTCTTTTATCTGCCATTGTGCTACCTCTCATCATTTTATCTTTTATATTCATTTAGGAGTACAAGTATGAAAAAAAATAGTATGTGGAGGAAAAAAACTAATTTTTCATACCATTTTCCTCCCCTTTGGGTGATTTAACCTTTTAATAATTTGTTTTCATAGCTAAATATATTTTTTCCCTTTATTTTAGGTTAAATTTTGGAAATTATTTTTAGAGTTTATATATGCGATATATTTTTTTATTATATTTATATGTCTACTTTCTGGATAAAAAGCGTCTTGACACTATGGCAGATAGTAATGTCATGCCAACACGTTTACCTGCCTTCCATCTTCTACGTTTGCCACCGATACCTATGCCTACTAGCATTGATATTAATCCATAATCCTTTTCCAATTGGGCTGCAAACTTCACACCCTTGTATAGGTTTTTGAGGTTGATTGTTTTAATCAAGTCCTCCCTTGTGTAGTTTGTAAATGCGGAAAATCCATATGAATCGTATAGTCGCCTTTTTTTGTCATCTGATAGTACTGCATAGGCTTCAGATAGTTCTTTGAATTTTTCTTCTGCATCAGGGTCTTTGTTTACGTCAGGATGATACTTCTTGGCAAGCCTGCGATAGGATTTTGTGATGCTTTGCTCATCAGCATTCCTGTTTACTTCTAATACTTTGTAGTAATCCTTTTTAGTTTTCATAATCACACCTTGGGTTAATTACTTAATAAAAAGGAATAAAGTTAGAGGAATCTATTTCTTCGTTGTGAATATCCCCTTTTATTAGTTTACTTATTTCTTTTCAAAGTCTGCGTCTATTGTGTCATCGTCTGTTTGTGTGTTGGCATTCTGTGTTTGTTCTTGTTGTGCCTGTTGTTGTTGTGCTGCCTGTGCTGCTTGTTGGTAGATTTCTGCTCCGATTTCTTGTATTGTTTTGTCTAGTTGTTCTGTTTTTTCCTTGATTAGGTCAAGGTCGTCTTTTTCTATTGCGTCTTTGAGTTCTTGTTGTTGGTCTTTGACTGTTTGTTGTTTTGTTTCATCTAGTTGGTCTTTGAGTTCTTCTAGTGTTTTGTCTGCCGTGTATACTAGTGAATCTGCGTTGTTTCTTATTTCTATTTCTTGTTGACGTTTTTTATCTTCTTCTGCATGTGCTTCTGCTTCTTTGACTTTTTGTTCAATTTCTTCGTCAGATAGTTTGTTTGATGATGTGATTGTGATTTGTTGTTCTTTGCCTGTTCCCTTGTCTTTTGCTGATACGTTTATGATACCGTTTGCGTCTATGTCGAAGGTTACCTCGATTTGTGGTGTTCCCCTTGGTGCTGATGGGATTCCCACTAGTTGGAATCTTCCTAGTGTGGTGTTGTCATTGGCCATTGGTCTTTCACCTTGTACTACGTGGATGTCTACGCTTGTCTGACCATCGGCTGCTGTTGTGAATATCTGACTTTTCTTTGTTGGGATTGTGGTGTTTCTCTCTATGAGTTTTGTTGCTACTCCACCCATGGTTTCTATACCGAGGGATAGTGGTGTTACATCAAGTAGTACTAAGTCATCTATTTCTCCTGCGAGTACTCCTCCTTGGATGGATGCTCCACTTGCTACACATTCCATTGGGTCGATTCCACGTTCTACTTTTTGGCCTACGAAGTCTTCAACGTATTTCTGGATGGATGGCATTCTTGTTGGTCCACCTACTAGGATGATTTTGTCTATGTCGGAGTTCTGCATTTTTGCGTCTGCGATTGCCTGTTTGATTGGTGATCCACATTTCTGGATGATTGAGTCTACAATTTCTTCTAGTTTTGCCCTTGATAGTGTTGTGTTTAGGTGGAGTGGTCCAGCTTGTGTTGCTGTGATGAATGGTAGGTTGATGTCTGTTGTGAGTGTTGTTGATAGTTCTATTTTTG
>MUZZ01000139.1:12779-16804 GCA_003266075.1 Methanosphaera sp. rholeuAM74 | reverse complement strand
AGGTTTGTGTCTCCACTTGTGGATTTTACTTCGAAGATTCCGTCTCCGAATTCCATGATTGTTACGTCGAGTGTTCCTCCTCCGAGGTCGAATACAAGTATGTTCACATCTTCTTCATCCGTTTTGTCAAGACCATATGCGAGACTTGCAGCTGTTGGTTCGTTGACTAGTCTTAGTACTTCTAATCCTGCGATTTTTCCTGCGTCTTTTGTTGCTGTCCTCTGGTTGTCGTCAAAGTATGCTGGTACTGTTATTACTGCTTTTTGTACAGGTTCTCCGAGGAAGCTTTCAGCGTCTTTTTTGATTTTTTGTAGGATGAGTGCTGATATTTCCTGTGGGGTGTATTCTTTTCCTTTTATGTTTACTTTGTAGTCTGAACCCATGTGTCTTTTTATTGCACTTATAGTGTTTTCTGGGTTTGTTACTGCTTNNCTTGTCTTCTTGCTGGTTCTCCTACCAGTACTTCTCCTTCATCTGTGAATGCCACGTAGCTTGGGAAGCTTTTTCCGTATTGGGTTGCTCCTTCTGCACTTGGGATTATTGTTGGTTTTCCTCCTATTAGTGCTGCTGCTGCGGAGTTACTTGTTCCTAAATCTATTCCTATTACTTTTTCTTGTGCCATATTTAATCACCTGTTTTTTTTTGTTTTTATTTTTTGCATACTTTAACTTTTGAGTATCGTATGACTTTGGAGTTTAGTGTGTAACCTTTTTGTAGGTCTTGTATTATTTCATTATTTTCATAATCGTCGTTGTTTTCTGTTAGTAGAGCTTCGTGTTTGTATGGATCAAATTTCTGGTGTTCTGTTTCTATTTCTTCTACACCTTCATCTTTAAGTATTTTGTCCATTTTCTTGTAGATTAGTTCTACCCCTTCTCGGAGGTCTTCATCTTTTTCTACTTGTAAGGCTCGTTCTAAGTCTTCATATGCCTCCAGTACTTTTAATATTAAACCTTCATTGGCGTATTTGACAAATTCTTGTTTTTCTTTTATTAATCGTTTTTTGAAGTTTTCGAAGTCTGCTTGTGTTCTTTGTAGTTTGTCTTTGTATTCTTGTATTTGTTGTTCGAGTTTTTCTGTTGGGTCTTCTTCTTGTTCTTGTGTTTGGTCTTCTTCTGTCTCATCGGTTTCATCGGTTTCTTCTATTTCTTCATTTTGTTCTTCTTGTTCTTCTTCTTCTGAAACTTCTGTTTTTATGTTATTGTCTTCTTCTTTTGTCATTGATTCACCCTTAATATTTTTATTTGAATATTTTTGTAAATTTAAGGGCTTAATAATTTATAGTAACCCTAAGTTACAAAACTTTTTTTTCTTAATATTAATTTAGTTACTTTTTGTTATATATACTTATGCTTATTTTAGTAACCTTTTGTTATAAAATGTTTTGTTAATAATAATTTACTAAGAAGTAGTATATATACTTTGCCCTATTTTAGTAACCTTTGGTAACATTTATATATGGATTCCAACATAAATAATAACAAGAAAAAATAAAGAAGATGATAAAATGGACCTAGAAGCAGTACTAGATGTTATAGGATGTAAAACAAGAAGAGACATACTAGCACTACTAACCGAAGAACCACGATTCGTAAGTCAGATATCACAAAAACTAGACATAGGTCAAAAGGCAATAATAGGTCACCTGAAAGCAATGGAAGAACTCGGACTTATAAACCCAACATACCAGAAAATAGAACGAGGACGTCCAAGAAAATACTATGAAATAGCACAGGGAGTAGAAATAAAAATATTCATCAAACCAGACACAATCAAAATGCATATGGTAGGTGAAGAATTCACTGAACTATACAATATCGAGGAAAGACTCATAAGAGGAGACGAAGAAGCAATTAACGACCTAAAAATATTAATCAACAAATACAAAAACGCACTAAAATACTCCCAAGACCTACTAGACCAAATTGAAAACCCTGAAAAACAGAAAACACGGACAATAATCACAGACATAACAAAAACAAAGGCAATACCAGAATATAATTACAATGATTAAAGGTATATACAAAAAGAAATAAATAATATAGCATAGAGAAATCTAGAATAATAAACTACTAAAAAAAATATGACGGTGAAAAAATGGATAAGAAAATCATATTATCTGTAGTAATAGTAGCCCTTATAGGAATAGTAGCAGCAACTTATCAAATTAATACAGGAGATGACATACTCAGTCCTCTCTCGAATATACCAGTAGAAGAAGATTCAGTGACAGATGCACTGGCAGCACCAGCAGAAGCAGGTGCAGACGGTCAAGACTCATCAAATAAAGCAGATGAACAAGCAGTANNCAACAACAAGCACAAGCACAACCAGAAAATGTAAACACACAAAACAACCCACAAAACGGTCAAAGCGGAACTCCAAACGACAACAATGCAAACTCTAATGGCAACAATAACCAGGCAGGCACCACAAACGACCAATCAAACACAAACAACGGTGGTGGAAGAATACTATCAGCATCAGGCAACCAAGGAAGCAGTGACAACAACCAAGCAAGTTCAGGAAGCAGTGGAAACTCAAACAATGGCGGAAACTCCAACGGACAGACAAACACCAATAATGGCGGAAGCACCAACAACGGAGGAAACTCCAACGGACAGACAAACACCAATAATGGTGGAAACTCCGATAACGGAGGAAGCTCTGCTAACCAAGGATCAAGTGATGGAAACAACGGTGACAGAATAACAACAAACGGTGGAAACTCCAACTACAACCCAACAAACGATAAAACAACAGTGAACTCTGGAACACAGAAAGTAAGTAGTGTACGCAGTGCATACGAGTTAGCAAAAGACTCATTCAATGACAATTGGAAAGATCGAAACTGTCATTTAAGTACAGGAACAACAAGAACAATCGATGGTAAAACATATTACATATTCAACATACTAGACAGTCAAGAAACAGTTGTGGGTCAAATATCAGTATCCGAGGATGGTGTCGTCCAGATAATGGATAACAGCAACCCACAAAATACGCAGACAGACATACCAGACAATGACCCAACACTACAAGATGAAGTAGTCGGACTAAACGAGTCATCGAATTAATAGATAAGTTCTATACTATTATATTAGGGAGTATATACAATACAAGTGCATGAGATTAATCTCCCATGCATACTTTTTTAAATAAGTTAGTACANNATGTACTTACAAATACATGGGCCTGTAGCCTAGACTGGATAGGGCGTTGGACTTCTAATCCAAAGGCCGGGGGTTCAAATCCCCCCAGGTCCGCTATAATCATTCTATTTTTAAAGTAAATTTTGATTGAAAAATTGAATTTTACTAAATATGGGTTTGTAGCCTAGTCTGGATAGGGCATCAGACTCCTAATCTGAAGATCGAGGGTTCGAATCCCTCCAAATCCGTTTAAAACTGACTATTTTTAAAGCTATTATAATAATACTGTTATTAAAAAGAAATGTTAATTATTGGTGGGGAAGAATCTATCAATGATATTGATATCATATTGCTGAGATAAATCAACTTATTCTATGTTACGACCAAATACATGACCAACTAAAGTAATTACGATGAATCCGAAGATTATCCATGCAAGAATTGGTATAAAATCTATAGCTATGTCCATATTATAACTCCCATAATTTTTAATTCTAAGTATTGACTAGCAAATGCTAATCTAACATTATATAATATATCTAGTAATTATAATATTTAATACTTACTTATCAACTGAGTATTTCACCATACNNGTGAATCAACCACATTTAATGATTCGAATGGAACATCCAAGAGTACTGATATTTCATTACCATATTCACTGATTAGATTATCGTATCTTGTTTGAACGTACTTAGTTGTTATCCCCTTAGAGTGTACTGTACTTATTAGTTGTGCTAGTGGCATAACATACTGGTATGGTGGATGAGTACTATCCTGTGACGTTTTAGGTGATTGTAATTCTTCTATCCTGGTTATTACACCCTTCTTGATTCGTCCACCACATTCACACTGCATACCCGATTCAATAGC
>MUZZ01000139.1:0-12577 GCA_003266075.1 Methanosphaera sp. rholeuAM74 | reverse complement strand
ATTCCAGTCCATGGTGTGAATATATGTGCTGGACCAATTATACAACCATATTCATGTGCTATGTCCATTATTTCTGGTGCTTGCATTCGCAGTTTTGGTCTTCCATCAGCGTCCATGTTTTTTGCTATAAATTCATCCCTCATCTGCCATGCTACTTCTAATGAAGGTATTATTAATAGGTGATGTATCCTTTGTGAGTCTTCTACTTCTGTTGTTGTTATGAATTTGGTTTCATAATCCTTGTATTGATATATTCCCTTGTCATCTATTTGTGTTAATGATTGTTCCAATTCATTTAACCATTTAGAATGCAGTGCATCACCTGTTGCTATTAAATTAAGTCCTTTTTTTATGGATTCGGTAGACATTATCTGTGGTATCATGTTTTTTGATGTTGCCATCGAATATTTACTGTGTACGTGTAAATCTGCATTTATTATCATCGGTTCTCACTCTAGAATAAAATTAGTTCAAATAGGGGGTTGGGTGGGGATTGGTATGTGTAGTTTTTAGCCTATGTATCTTAAATCATCGTTTGGCTTGTTTAGTTGTGGTTCTACTCCCATTGGTGCTAGTTGTGGAGTGTTTGCTAAGCGTTTTAGGGTGTCTTCTACTTGTTCGTTTAACTCGTCTAGGTCTATTTCGAACTTGAGTAACTCAAATAACACTAATAATACTTCTTTTGCTGCACTTGGGTCTATGTAGAATCCTGGTGTTTCACCCATAAGACATGCGGCTTTTATGTCCTTTTTTTGTGCGTAGTGAAGGATTAAGCCTGATGCTCCCACTATGAATCCACCTTCATCCTTGCGTATTTCAGTGTTATCTATTTTCAGTAACTGGTTTACTAAGTCCAGATCGTTTCCTGCTACGAATACCTTGCTTTTTTCGATCATTTCACCTGTTCCCAGCCCACCGAGTGTGAATATTCTGTCTGCCTGTAAGTGTTCGAAGTAGTCTACTAGTGTCTTGGATATTGCTGTCTGTCCTTCAAAGTCTGATCCCTGTGAGTTTCCTGTTAGTATTATTAGGTCTATCTTGTCCTTGCCTACTTCTTTAAGGTAGAAGAACTCATTTTTCATTGGTTCAATTAGTCCTTTTTCCTGCATGGACACCTGCGGTGGGAAGTAGTCAGATTCTAGTTCAGCAAACTTTGTTGCATCTAATTGTTTTACTATCTGGTCTACAACTATTTTTCCTACAAATCCTATCCCCGGTAGTCCTTCCAGTATTACGGGTTTGTTAAATTCTACTGTTTCTGTTTCTATTATTTTTGTTTCTGGTAGCATATTTTTTTATTCTCCCTTTTCGTTTTGTTTTTTTAGTATTCTCCTATATTTACCGTACTTGTCTTGTGGTGAATATCTTGGTGGAAATATGACTCCCGTTTTTTTATTACATTCTGGACACGTATCTTTTAGTGTGTATTCCCCACATTCTTTGCATTTTTTCATCCTAAATTTCATATACATATATTAGTGTGTGATTAGATTTATATTTTTATCGAAAGTTTTACACTTGAAATGTATGTCAGAAATACATATTTTTTAATACATTATTTGAAGTTTTCCATAAAGTATTTTAACTCTGGCAGGATTTTTTCAAGTTCAGATGAGCCAACATGCCCCATATACGAATTATAGCATATTAGCTTGGAATTTTTTATCAGAGCATGCATTGGTATGGCATCCAGTTCTGGAGGAAAGTACTGATCCTCATAAATTCCGATAATCAATGTGGAAGCTGTTATATTGCAAAGCAGGCTTGTTACATCATAGTTAATTGATGCTTTGTTTCTGTAATAGGCATCTAGTACATCCTCCTCGGAGTCCTCTATGGCAAATTCAGTCATGTAGTCGTCAAGGTCATTATTGGGTATGTCCATGTAAAACTGTCTGGACAGCCCAAAAGAGTACATTGCCTTACTCGATAGCATCAGCGAACGCTTAAGTTCACCGTTCAGGTTACCACCGTTAAAATCTGGGTCAGACTCTATTATATCATTCATGACTTTTCCTAGTACATAATTCTGACCACCAACCTTGTAACTGCTAACTAATGATATGAGAAAATCTATAGTGTCAGGATAGACGCAAGCCCACGTTACAGCCTCAAATCCTCCCATAGAATTACCTATCAGACCAACAGGATGTGTGATATTAAGACACTTCTCTAAGAAAGTCCTGTTAAAGTTAACCATATCCAGTATCGTATATTTAGGATAATCTCCACCCAAACCAGACACGCTAGGACAACTACTGCCAGGTGTTCCTAGTGTGGACAAGCATACAAAAAAATATTTACTCGTATCAAATGGTAAATCCTCACCCAATGCAGTGCCAATACGTTTGATAGAAGAGTAGTTACCAGTAGTTCCATGAAAGTAGATTATAGCGTTTATGATGTGTCCTTCATCGTCAAACTCTGGAGTGCCTATAGTTAAATACTCGACTGGCTGATTCTTAAGAACAGTACCACATGCAAATTCAAATTCATCTAAAACAAAATAACTTGGCTTTAAAGATTCAATATCCATAAAAAATCACTGTATAATAATAAATTAATAAAAAAAAAGATAATATAAAGATAATATGAACTTAATCATCAAGTTCACGGTGGAAGACACCTTCACCATCATTATCTTCAACCATTCGTATACAATCATCAGCTGCCTGTCTTAAAATCTTCTCAGCTGATGGGTAATCCTGTGCTGTTACCATAACTCGGTATTTAGGTGCACCAACACATTGAACCTCAACATTATCAGATTCAATTGATTCAAGTGCTGCAATGATAATTTCAACACCGTTTGGTTTATATGAGGTAAGATCAACATATCCAGTAATCTGTACTTCTGGAGTTGAAATATTCTTCTTAGCTACATCCGTAATGGCAGATGCCCATTCTGGACTAATGTCAATGTCAAGAAGTACGCTTTCACCATTTTCACTTGCTAATTCAAATCCTTCATATAAGTCTCCGAACTCATCCATTATCAGATAGCCTACCTCATCATAAGCTTCGTCCAATGACTTGCCAAGTGTACGTGCAGATATTTCTAAGAGTTTCTCAGCCTTCTGCTCTATCTTCCATTGCTGAATTCTGCGAGTACGCTGGTCTTCCCTGATACGTTTTAGTGAAGCATCTACATGACCTTTTTTAGGGTTTACCCTCAAGACACGTGCGACAATCTTCTGGTTTTCCCTGACATAGTCTCGGATATTTTTAACCCATCCAGAAGATACTTCGGAGATGTGTATGAATGCTTCCTTGCCCTCATATTCTTCTAGACTGGCAAATGCCCCATAACCTAATACTTTGTTGACTGTTCCAACAATTAGATCACCTTCTTCAGGCCATTCCTTGTTTACTCTAACCATTATTTTCCACCTGCTTTCAGTAATCTAGTAGCATAAATTCTAATGTTCTAATACTTCTACAATTTGTGCACAGATTTTGGAACGTCCACCTTTTGGTTCAACTAGTGTTTTACCACAAATTATACATTTTACAGTTGATGCTGCGTGGTCAAATATGATTTGGTGGTTTTCACAATCCCCACATTTAACTTTTAAAAAATTACTTTGCTGTTTAGCCATATGATAGTCCTCCTAATTCATCAATTAGCGTCATAAACGACAGATTGTGTTAATTCTATTGAGATACAAATTCAACTTTTCCTGCACGGAATCCTGAACCTTTNNCCTCTGTAACCAGCAGTTACACGTCTGAACTGACGCTGACCCCATTTTAATTCGCTTGCTTTTCTTCTTTTGGCTGTCTGTACTTCATGTACCGTGTGTTTCTTACATTTTGGACAGTATGTCCTTCTTTCTTTTGGTATTTTCATGTTTTCTTCAACTCCTCTGATTTTTTCGTTTAAAAAAATATATGATTCATTCATATAACAAAGTAACGACCATAATCCTTACTTCACATAAAATATCTTCTAATCAGATATTAATAGAGTATCCCCTAGTTTTTGAGAATAAACTTCTTTTATTGAATACATTCAATGTGTTATATACTGTAAAAAATCCCTTTTACAATGAAGTAGATATTATTCTAATAATATTTAGTTAGTTTTAAAAAATACGATAACGTGTTAATTTATACTTCAAAATATGAATAACTAACCATTATATCCTGTATATAACTTATATAATTACTAAATCCTAATTGTTCCTTAATCATAGAACAACCAATAATTTATCTATATATTATTATGATAACTATATTATTTATATATTATGTTGAATATCATCAAGGCAAAAAACAAGCTGGGACTATTAAAACCAACAAAAAGAAAAAATAAGTTGTTAAATAATAAATAAGGACGTTATATCAAATTTCATGTCCATGATTATGTTGACAATCAGCACCAAGACAGAAAATACAGTTGAAATGTATGTCTAAAATCCCAGTTTTTATTACTCTAAAATTGAGATAATATCTCTTGAGAGCAATATCTTCACGATAGCCCCCGGCAGTACAGCCATGTCATTAACATTAAATGGACCGTATGTCTTTTCATCCTCATCCAAGAAGTCTGTAGTAACTTTCTGTTTGAAATAGACCAATTCTTCTTCATTAAATTCTATGCTGTCTATGCTGACACTATTTTGACTTTCACTTGTTTGTTCTTGGATTTCTTCTTCATGATTATCATCATGTTTTGTTGTTGGAGTATCTTTTAGCTTGGTTTCCTCTTTGTCCGTTGAATCCATTGTTTGTTTAACTTCATCAACCCCAACATCGTCTTTAAGTGATTCTTCTTTTTTTTCTTTGTTCTGTAATTGTATTGTGTCCTCTTTAGGTGCTTCTGGTGGATTAAAAGGTGTTTGTATGTCATGTTTTCCTTGTTTGACTTGTACTGGCTGATTGTTTTCATCAAACAATGTGTCATCTGGTACTTGACCAAACAATGCTTCAATGTCTTCCATCTGCATTATTTGTGGTTCATTTTTTGGCTTAGGTTTTGGTGGTTCATCAAATTCGGGAGGAATGTCCTCTATTTCTTCGTCCTCATGACTTACTTCTTCCCATTGCTCCGTTTCATCCGAATCCTTGTTGTCTGATTCTATTTCTGTGTTGCTATTTGCCTGTACGTCCTTCATCAAGTCGTTACGATACTCCATTATGGATGAAATTATGGTCTTATATAGTTTTTCCTCCTCCGGAGTCGTGTTATAAGGTATTTCATCGAACAAGGTGGATTCATCTGTGTATCCCTTGACTATGTTATGAGTTTTCTGGACATTAGAAATTGCTGACGTTATTATCTTGAATTCCCTTCTTTCACAAATTTCTGTTGTTATCGTCTGTGCATCCCTGAGCTGATATGCTTCTAGAGATAAAGGGTTTTCATTTACTACTTCCAATAATTCTTGAAGATATTTTGAAGCGTCATCATAGAATGATTCGTCTACTTCTGTGAGCGTTCCAGAATTTCTTTCCCTATTCTGTATATCCCTTAAAGTTTGAAAAAAAGTTGCCAACTAAAATATCTCCTTATATTGTATTATTGTGTATGGTGGTTATATTCCCCAAAAATGGGGGGGTTTATGAGAGTATTAATCTCCTTATCTACTCTTCTTCGATTCTTGGAGCTAAAAGGAATGTTAATTCTCCTTCGTCATTTAATAGTACTAATGACAATGTTAATGGCATGTCGTTTCCTAGTGATATGAATGTTTTATCAGCGAATTTCTCTGCTTTCAACATTTCTTTTATGTTTTCTATTGCAAATACTGATTTAACATTTTCTGTTACTTTTTCTCCGTGTAGGTATTCTACTTCAGCATCAGAGAAATCTCCTACTGCTGTTAGTGTTAGGTTGTCCTCGTCGGCAGCTATTGCTACTCTGTCAGCGACTATTTCAATGTCTTGCATGGTTTCCTTGAGTGTGGTTATTGGTACTGTTATTTTTACTGGGTATTCTATTTCTGGAGGTGTTGGTGCTTCGTATTCTAGGTCTATTAATTTGACTTTGAATGTTTTCTTTACTGCTCCTTCAAATGTTAGTATTAGACTTCCAGCATCTACTGTTAACTCCATTACGTCCTCAGCTTTGGATCTTTTGAGTACTTTCATTAATTCATCTGTGTCAAGGTTTAGTTTCATTGGCTTATCACATTCGAATACGTCGAAAAGGCTTTCTTTTAATTCGAGGTGTACGTATGTTACGTGGCTTCTGTCTATTGCGTTTAGTCTTAGACCATCTGAGTCTACTTCTATTTGTACTTCGTCTACTATTGATGATATAGCATCAAAACTAGTTTTAAAAATAGTTGGGTCGCTTAATATTAGTTTGAACAAGATTTAATACTCTCCTATACTGTTTCATTTTTCGAAAAATTTTTTTTGTTTATAATTAAATTTTTGATAATTATAGTATAAATAATTAGCAATTGATGAAAATACTCTTCTAAAAAAAATAGTTTAAAGTATGTTTTCAGAGTAAAATCGTGTTTACAGATTTGATTACACGAATAACCTTATAATAACATTCTATTATAGGTTTAATAAATCATGGAGGTTATTTTTTAATTTTTTTACCTTTTTTACGTGCTTTTTTGTTTCGTGGCTTTGTGTTTCTTGGCATAGAGTTTATATCCTCAGGTTTTGTGAGGGCATTCAATCCTAGTAAATTGTAAATCTGTCTGTAGAATGCTAGTATAATTATGAGTACTCCAATGAATATTATTGCTATGGCAAATGATTCGTGTTCACCGTACATTACGTGGTCTGATATCTTAACTACATCATTTAATGCTTGTAATATTCCTACTATTGTTATTATGACTCCAACCACTATCATCAGGATTTGGGTTAAGCTGTGTTTACTTATACCGAACCTATTATATGTGTCCTTGATTTTATCTGTATCAAACTGGTTGAGTAGTGGTACACCGTTTTCATCGACCTTGACGTTGTCGATTACCTTAGTATTGCTTCTCCTAGGTCTTGGTTTGATTGTACCCTTCTGGGTTATTTTGCTTTTAGTGTCACCCGTTTTCGTTGATTTCTGGCTATTTGCCTGTCCAATTTTATTATCTGATGCTGTTTTAGGTGTTGATGTTTCCGGCGTTTTAGTTTCGGACTTTTTAACAACATCATCCTGGGTTGAATCAGTATATGCATTTGGAATTTCTTCATTTGCAATGCTACTAGGCGTTGATAGTTCTAATTCATCTTTTAGGTTGAAGTTTTCTTCTTTATCCAGTACTGAATCTTCATATAATTCTTCGGTAGCTAGTTCTTGTATAACGTCCAGTACTGGCTTGATTTTTTCTTCTTCCTTCTTCTGTTGTTCTTCCTGTTTCTTTTGTTCTTCCTCGCTCTTAATGATTGACGGTTCTACGTCGAGGATTCCTGACTTACTATCATATTCAGGAATATCTGAGGAATCATCTAATTCTAACTCATCAAATGGATCCTTTTCTCTTTCAATAGATTCAAACTTATCACCAAGTTCATTTAATTCCTCTAGTGGGTCTTCAGTTTGTCTATGTTTTTTGTCTGATGAGTTATCCTTATCTGTCAAAGAAATCACAACCAATCCCATTTATAATCTCATTATATTTATTTTTATCCGATAATATCAACGAAATTCTAATTGTTTTCCTATGGTTAATTATATGTGCTATGATAGAATAAATAGATTACCATTATTAACAATATTTTGATAAAAAACTCTAATTAAAAAATATTCGTGTCGAAAATAATTCTTTTGGTTAATCATATTCTCTCCAAGTGTAATCACATTCTGTGCATCTAAAGAACCTCGTTTCTGATTCATCTGCACTTCTTGTCTGTTGTAACCACCAGAATGCTAGTTTGTTTTCACATTTTGGACATATCACCTTTATTGTAGGCAGAGTTTTTACGTTATCATCAGTCACAATTACAGTGTCTTCCTTGTTTACTTTTTCGCTAACTTCGTATTGTTTTTTTATATCATCTGTTACATTCTTTTGATAGCCACAACTATCACATGAGAATTTACCATCTTTTGGAAATAGTACTTTCCCACAGTCAGGACAAAATTCCATTGCTCTTCAGAGTCTCCTTTGTAATTAATTTTTTATTATTGAAAGTATTTATGTCATCCATATACCATTAAATTTACTGTTTTGGTTTAAGTGGCAAGGCATCATCCAGTATCTTTCTATGGTCAAATGCTAGGTTCATACTGCCTAATTTGTTTATTTCAAAAAAGTGTGCATCCTTTGCGTCAGAATCAGATTTCAATTTTCCGCCAGTGACTGTTGAAGTGTATGCTACTGTGACTGTGTGTCCTCGTGGGTCTCTTTCAGGGTCGGAGTATACTCCGACGAGCTTATCTAAGACTATGTCTAATCCTGTCTCCTCTTTTGCTTCACGTATTGTTGCATCTTCTACTTTTTCACCATATTCAACGAATCCACCAGGTAATGCCCAGTAATTCTTGTATGGTGGGTTAAGCCTTTTTATTAATAGTACTTTGTCATCTTTTATTATGATAGCATCGGTTGTTAATGCTGGATTTCTATGTTCACTCATGAGGAGTATATTTGTTATGCATGCTTAATGTATTTTTTAGTTCAGAATGCAGATTCCGAGTAATATATAAAAATATAAAAGTAGTTAAGTTGGTGGAGATTAAGTGATATTCTTGGTATCTAGAAGGAGTCCTCTACGACTTTCTTAAATTCCTGACTTTCGGCCTTTATTGATTCAGCTGCCGTTATGATGGCTTGTCTAGGATTTTTGGCACTTATTTCGAACTCTGGTTGTCCCACTAGTGGATGAGTTATATCATATGCTGCTGCTTGGACTTCATCCTGTGACATTAACCTTTTTCTTAAAATGTTACATAGTGTATGTGTTTGACCTGTTGCTTCAAACACCATTTTATTATCGTTTTCATCTAGTATCTTCATTCTATGTATCCTCCATAATTTTCTGATAATTTTCTGTAATCTTTCTTTCCACATTCGCATCTTAACTCGTTGTTTTGGTCTAATTCCATGAAGCTACGGCAGTTCGTACACATTGCCTTTATTACTCCCAACTTTCTGGATGCCGTGGATAATTCAATATATTCTGTTGTGAAGACGTTGATTACCTTGGCTTCAACTATGTCTCCTATCTTAAACAGGTAGTGCATTGACTGGACATAATCCCCTATAGCCTGTGATATATGGATGTAGCCCTTGTAACCTGCTACCAAGTCACGTTTTTGTCCTACTATCTGTTTTATGGTTACAAGAACCTTTTGTGTTCTTACTTCGGTCACGTAACCTATGATTAAATCGTTGATTTGGATGTGTCTTGGTGCATCCCTTGAGTCAATGGATACAGTCTTGTTATAGTCATCTATTACTAGTTTACCCTGTTTATTTGCTTTAATGTATCCTTTTTCGACATATGTCCAATTTGATGGTGAATATTCCTCATAGGAACAGAGTATTTCACCCGGCAATACATAATCACCATCTTCATGATTCATCAAGTTACACCATTAATATTACTCTTTTTTAATAATAATATAGTTATCTCATTCATTTATATTAAATGTTATGATGATTTAATGACAGACAATACCATCAGTGTAGCTGTTAATCTAGAACATACCCTCTTGTTCGTCGTGGATTATTATCTCATCCATCTTGTAATCATCCCATGACCGTATACCTAGAACTATTTCCAATTCATCAGGAGTAATTACTGGTTTTTCATACATTGCACTATCATCAATTGCTATTCTAGGACAAGCAGTCATAACATAGGCGTCCAAATCAAATGGCAGGAGTCGTTCAGGAGAAACATAGTCCATGTTAAGTATCTGTGCATTATAACAGTGGTCTGTGATTAGCTTCTTAAGCTTTAGTGCCAATTCATATCTTAGCTGTCCCTTCTTGGAGGATATTATTATACCATAGGACTTAGCCGCCTTTGCCTTGGTAATGCGTGCAAACCTTATACGGAGGATTCTGTCATAGAAGTCTTCAATGTCACGTGATGTTCCTTTAAATGGGTCTGCCAGTATTACTGGCTTTTTAGTAAACAGTTTCACTCCTAATGCGTGAAAATCTCCACTTCCCACGTAGATTATCACATCAACGTCCAAGTCCTTTATGGAAGTGAAATTACAGCCTAGGACTTGTCCAGTAGCTGTTCCACTACCATTGTCGAGTTTTACTTCGTATCCCCTACTGGATATTAATGATATCATCTCATCTAGTTTATGGATGTGTTGTGTGGTGGTTACTAGTCCAACACTTTGAACATCATCATCTAATTGTTTTAATGCGTCGTTGATTGGTCGTGTTATATCAGCACTTGAATGTGCTTCGATAAAGAGTACTGGTGTTTCCGTCTTGATTGGGAGTGGTGTGTGTGCAAAGTGTACTACTAGGTCAATGTGCTTGTTTACCTTGTTATCTGCAAGATCACATGCCCCGAAACATGGGTCAGCATCTATTATTATGTTAACATCATCCAATACTGTTTCAAGTTGCTCAACCACCATTAATGCGTCAGTTTTTAGTCCCTCAGGAAACTGTAGTATAACGTTTTTTGCTCCCAGACTGTTTATTTTGCTTTTTATTTTATCTATTTTATAGTCATAATCTATATTGGCCATTTATCAACACCCGAATATTTAATCCTCGATTATTGTTACTTTACCGTCGACCATCTTAATCTTTACTAGTGTATCGATTTTGTGCTGGGTTTGGCTTTCAACTATTTTTTTCCCATCATCTTTTTCTATTGGTACTATGATGTTAACAATGTTTACCCCAATGCTGTCCAATGCGTTCAACACGCTTATCATCGTTCCACCAGTACTTACTACATCATCAACTAGTACTATGTTATCTTTATCTGTTATTGAGTTAATATAGAGGTTTGATTCTCCATATCCCGTCTGTTGATGAACTGCTACTTCGCCTTCAAGTCCGTATGATCTTTTCCTGATGATTACGAATGGTATTCCAGTTTTAAGTGATAGTGCCGTGGCAAGTGGTATTCCCATTGATTCTACACCCACGATTTTATCTACATTAGAAAAATCATTGTTTTCTACTATGTAATCCATTATACTATCCATTAGTTCTGCTTCCACTAGTGGTACTCCGTCACTTATTGGGTGGACAAAGTAATGATAGTCTCCTTTTTTTACTATCGGACATTNNCGTCACTTATTGGGTGGACAAAGTAGTGGTAATCACCCTTTTTTACGACTGGACATTCTCTTAGAGATTTCTTCAACTTACTTAACATATTAATACTACTCCCAAGTGTTTATTCATGGTAATATATTTAACTAAACTAGGTTATATAATTAGCAAAAGTATCATAAAATGTATAAAAAGAAGAACTGTTTTAGTTATAAGGCTAGTATCAATTATAATCGAGTATATGAGCTTAATTAAATTTAAATGTGGAATTATGTTGTGAAACTAGAATATCCTAAAAAATAAGAGTGAAAAAAAAGTATTGTGAGCAGAAATAATGGAATTTTAATCCACATTAGCTAGTGTTTACCGATTATTCCTATAATAACATATATTCCAAGAATAGCACTTACTACGAATCCTAAAAATCCTATAACAGAAATATCCAGTATTCTTGGTCCTTTGTCTGCCAGTATTGCTAATGATGAACCTATGATTAATGCTGATATTATCAGGGATACTGATATCTGGTTTTTGAAGTCATCCAATCCCGTGTGATTAAGGTTTACCTCTATTTCTCCTTGTTCTACCTTGTTGAGGGTGCTGTTTACCCTGTCCGGTAGATCTTTTAGGAGATGTTCTATTTCGACTATGTAGTTTACTCCACCAGTTATTAAGTTAGATGGATTTAGTTTCTGCTTTATAATTTGGGAAGATAATTTTTGGATTTCCTCTGTTGCATTGAATTCTGGATCTAGCTTGTTTCCAGTATCCTCTATTAGTGCTACTCCCCTGCCTATCATAACAAACTCTCTTGGGAGGATTACGTTATGTTTAATCATGGTATTGATTAGTTTTTCAAGTATTCCATCCATCTGGTCTAATTCTGCACCCATATAACGGGCGAGTAAGTCCTCGATGTCCATGCGTAGTTCTTCTGTATCTTGTTCTGGGGTGATTATTTTCATGTATACTAGTTGTTTTATGAGGTTGTTTGAATTTCCATCCAGTAGTAATAGTATTAGTCGTGCTAGGTTTCCCCTGAACTCCTCGCTTAATGTTCCCATCATACCGAAGTCTATGTAGCATACTCGTCCATCGGGTGTTATGAACATATTTCCTGGGTGTGGGTCTGCGTGGAAGAATCCGTCGAGGATTACTTGTTTAAAGTATGAACGTATACCATAGTTTGCTATTTGTTTGTTGTCGATGCCTTCTTTTTGGTTGTCGAATAGTTCGGTTACCTCAAATCCATCTATTAGTTCCATGGTGATGACTTTGTCCCCACAGTAGTCCGTGTATACCTTTGGTATTTTTATGTAGTCCTCGTTTTCGAAGTTGTGTGTGACTTTCTGCATGTTCATGACTTCTTCCATGTAGTCTAGTTCCTTGAATATTGATCTTTCAAATTC
>MUZZ01000272.1:7503-7630 GCA_003266075.1 Methanosphaera sp. rholeuAM74 | reverse complement strand
TTATAACGTTAGATGATATTGCTAGTGCTGAGTACTCTGATATTATTACCATTACTGGAACTTTCACTAGAAGTACTGGAGTACCACTCAAGAATGCTACAATCATAGTCACAGTCAATGACGTAAA
>MUZZ01000272.1:6007-7406 GCA_003266075.1 Methanosphaera sp. rholeuAM74 | reverse complement strand
TATTAGTGGAACATTCACTAGAAGTACGGGAGTACCACTCAAGAACGCTACAATCATCATCACAATCAATGGTGTAAACTATAGGACAAAAACTGATGAAAATGGAAACTACGCACTAAACTACACAGTAACCAAGGTAGGAGTAAACAACATCACGGCAACATTTGCTGGAAACTCAGTATACAACAGCGTAAATATGTCAAAAACATTCACAGTCAACAAAAAGGATACAATTGTAACATTAGACGATATTCCAAACACAGAAATCTCAAACACTATTACATTAACTGGAACATTCACTAGAAGCACAGGAGTGCCACTCAAGAACGCTACAATCATAGTCACAATCAATGACGTAAACTATACCACGAAAACTGATGCAGATGGAGTATATGCACTAAACTACATGGCAAATAATGTGGGAACAAACAATGTGACAGCAACATTCAATGGAAACTCAGTATACAATAATGCAACAGTTAGCAAAACCTTCACAGTAACAAACTAGATAGTGCTAGTCGCAAGAAGAATAATCCCTAACCCCCACCCCATTTTTTTTATAACCTTTTTTTTTGATTTTATTTCTACTTATGGGGGAAGGATACTCCAATCACAGTAACAATAATTTGACCCCTATTGAACTAGTTAATGCTAATTATGACATGGGCTTAAACACCTAAGAAAAATGGGATAACATTACTCATAATCATAACAGTTACGAAAAAACATATTCTATGAAAATAGGCCACATTATTTAATTATGGGTCTTAAACAATTATCAACAAATGGGTAAATCAGATGAAAACTTTATTATTAACCTGAAAATCCTATTAACTACTAAAAACCCCACCCATACCCCCACAACTATGCAGAAAGCCTATTAAGGATAAGTAAACAATTCCACAAAAAACCATTAATAAAATAAACAACATGTGCCGAACAATAAAATGGATAAACGCTAGTTGACAATCCATTAACTCATAAAATAATCACATAAAATATAATAAATATTAAAAATAGAATACATATTGACTACTCCATTGGAGTAGTCATACTCTTAAACATCAAAAAAAAACGATGATTTATATGTTGAATAATAAAAAATATTTATTAATATTCACGATTCTAATATTGTTATTATTTGGTTTGACAGTCGTCAGTGCAACTGATAACACTAATACAACAAGTACAGATACAAACACTATCGCAAGTACTGATGATGTCACTACAGATAATTCTAATATAGCCGACGTGAAAGAAGAAAAATATGATGATGAATATGTAAATACAAATACTGCTGCGTCTACTAAATCACTGACAAAACAGGATACAACCAGTAAAGACACAAAAGAAGCAGGCATAATAATTGATGTGGGAACACCTGTATATGGTTATCAGG
>MUZZ01000272.1:1461-5974 GCA_003266075.1 Methanosphaera sp. rholeuAM74 | reverse complement strand
TCTTTATAATTTTATAACAGTATCCAATGGTGCTTCCTTGGTTTTGTATGATATTACATTCACCAATTTTGTTGGTGGTAATGGTAGTGTTATTAAAAATAATGGGGGAACAATCACTCTCAAGAATTGTAACTTCATTAATAACCATGCTAATGATAGAGGTGGAGTTGTTTATAACGGTCTAGGTGATGTTAGCGTAAATGGTTCTACTTTCATGCAAAATACGGTAGCTGTTGATGGTGGTGCAATATACAATCTCAATGGTAATTTAACAGTATCAAATTCTAGTTTCACAAACAATTCTGCTGTTATGGGTGGAGGTGCAATATACAATAAGGGTAATTTAAGCATCAATAATGGTTATTGTAACTTCATAAATAATATTGCAGGCAATACTGCTGGAGCTGTTTGTAACCATGCAGGTAATATCAGTATAAATGGTGCTGGATTCATAGGAAATAACGCATCACAGTCCGGTGGTGCAATATATAATCTTAATTCAGTAATTTTATCCGATTTTGAAAATTGTTACTTCGAAAATAACCATGCAAATGTTAGGGGTGGTGTATTTTACAACAATAAAAGTAATGTTTCCGTATTTACTTCCAATTTTATAGGAAATACGGCAACTGTTGATGGTGCTGCAATATACAATTTCAATGGTACTTTAACAGTAACCAATTCTAATTTCACATCAAATACGGCTGGTTATAGTGGAGGTGCGATATATGATCAAAATGGCACTGTAATAGTACGTAATTCCTCTTTCATAAAAAATACTGGAACTATCCATAGTGGTGGTGCAATAGCTTTTTCATCTCCAGGTAGATTTTTACAGATATATAATTCAGTATTCAGAGATAATTATGCATTTTTAAATGGAGGAGCAATATACGATACAGGACACTTGGATATATTCGATTCTCAGTTCACGAATAATACCGGAGATAATGGTAGTGCAGTCTATGGAGGAGGTAGTGATTATTATAACATATACCTGAAAAATGTGGAGTTCCTAGAAAATCATGCTAAAAATAATGGTGCATTATGTACCCTAAACGATCCTTTCTTAAGCGTAAATAGCGTTTCTTTCATTAGGAATACTGCAAACAAAAATGGTGGTGCAATTTATTCTCAAACTGGATCTGTGTTTATAAAGGACTCAGAGTTTATTGAAAACACGGCAGATGAATTTGGTGGTGCAATATACACACTTATGAATTGTATTAAAACCGTGAACAACACTAAATTCTTTGGCAACGTCGCATATAAAGGCAGCGGTGGAGCAATACATGGTGGTTTTTCCTCAACCTGCGTAATAAACAATTCTCAGTTCGAAAACAATTCAGCCATAATTGCTGGTGCAATAGCTACTCGATATACTTATGACACTCTCAAAATAACCAACAGCGTTTTCAATTCTAACGATGCAATGATAAACTCCGTATTACACAGTATGACCAACGTATACATAAATAAGTGTAATTTCACCAATAATCTCGCATATGATACGGGCGGGGCAATAACAACCGATGATTCACTTGAAGGCACATCCGTGATAAACAGTTGTAATTTCATTAACAATACTTCACAGGGTCTTGGTGCTGCAGTATATGTCACTTCTGATTGCAATATAACCAATTGTAATTTTTTAGGCAACACTGCAAAAAAAGGTGCTGCAATATACAATGAAGTTAAGGGTACTTACCTGATAGATTACTGTAATTTTGCTGATAACACAGCCGCTTATGGTGGTGCAATATATGATGCCAATAGCAAAGACCAGTATTCAAGCTATATATACAATTCCAGCTTCGTAAACAACAATGCATCATTCTATGGTGGTGCAATATATTCAGAGAATGGAACATATATCAGCAGGTGTCAATTAGTGTCCAACAATGCATTAAAAAGATATGGTGGAGCATTATATCTAGTTGCCGGTGACGGTGTCATATTCGGGTCTCCATTCATCAATAACACGGCATTCAGGTCTGGTGGTGCAATTTACAGTACAGGTTCAATATATAACAGTATAGTTAATTTCAGGGGCAACACTCCGGAAAACTTTGTCATAGAAGACCATAAAATCAGGTTCGTCCAAAGTGATAACTATATTGACGCAGGCACAGTTTCCATTTACGCACTTGATGAAAATACAATCGACGACATGTATACCAGTGGATATACTCCTGTCTACAGTGGATCATTGGATGGTTTTGTAGCACCAAATGGTCGTTATATAAAAATTTCAACCTCAAATGGTTATTTTGTATTGGAGCCAACCAACGGATCTTATGAAGTATATAACTATGATGAACTTGTAGGAGCTGTTGAGGCTGCCAGAATATCAGCGGGGGATGTAGTGATTAACTTACATCCGGGTAACTATAATGCTACAGCCCAGATGCTTTGGGGTCCTGATAATAATATGGATGAAAATAATGCTACAACTAAACTAACTATAAACGGTAATGGTGTAGTACTAGACGGTAAAAACACTTATAAGTTCATAACTGTAAGTGATGGCTACACTCTGGAATTGAATAATATTGTATTAACCCACTACTCAGATGGGATGGGAATAATATACAACGATGGTACTATCATTATGAGAGATTCATATTTTGCTGACAATACTCCGGCTAACTTTGATAAAAGTTATTCAACATTATACCTTGCAAGAAATGATGGATATATTCCACGCGATGCGAATGTGACTATTTCCGTTGGTGATAGTAGCGTTAACAAAGCAATGGTAGATGGCGTAGTCAGGGATTACGCTCTACCGTTTGGATCATACAATTTAAGCATCACAGTTAACCCTGACACTCTTGGAAACATCACAAACAGCACTTATGTAGTTAACATGGAAAACTATGGTTTAGAACTAAGCGTTGATTATGCCTCTTTTGATTACTCATATGCTATTCCTCTTACTTTATACGTAGACACAGGTATGTGTGATATATGTAATGCTAATGTTACAGTTAGTGTGGATGGCAGAGTAATTGGAAGTACACTGGTTAGTGATGTTGAACATTATTCAGTTGAGGTACCCCTCGATATTTCTGATCTTATGCCGGGTGATTACGAGCTAACTACAGTTTATATAGATACGATTACCGGTTACACAACCAGTACTACAAGCAATCTAACAATCGAGAAATCACCGGCAATGCTCGGATTAGATAAGTTAACCAATGTAAGCTACTGTGCAGACGTAGTAATCAATGGAAGACTACGCGATGTATATGCCAAAGGTTTATCCAACCAAAATGTGGAACTGATAATTGAAGGAAAACAAATCAACGTAGTAACCGACAGCAACGGATTATTCAACTACACAACAGCATTCAAGAGTGTAGGACAAAAAAACATTACTGCAGTCTATGCTGGAACAGATAAGTACCAAGCAAAAAACACAACAATCAACGTCACAGTAAACAAGGCAGACACTATCCTAACCTTAAACAACATTCCAACAATGGAATACTCAGATAAAACACCAATAACGGGAAGATTTACAAGAAGTACTGGTGTAGCTATCACAAATGCCTCAATAATCCTCATGATTAACGGTATAAGATACGATACAAAAACAGATGCAAACGGATACTATGAACTAAATTACACAGCAACAAAAATAGGAACAAACAACGTAACAGCATCATTCAACGGAAACTCAGTATACAATGCTGTAAGCGCATCCACGACGTTCACAGTCAACAAGAAAAACACAACAATAACATTAAATACTATTCCAAACGTTGAATACTCTGATAAGATAACCATCAGTGGAAAATTCACGAGAAGCACAGGGGTAGCACTAAGTAANNTCACTAAACTACACGGCAACCAAGGTAGGAACAAACAAAGTAACGGCAACATTTGAAGGAAACTCTGCATACAATAGTGTGAACACGACCAAATCATTCACAGTCAGTAAAAAGAATACAAAAATAACATTAAACACTATTCCAAAGTCTGAATACTCTGATAAGATAACTATTAGCGGTAAATTAACGAGAAGCACGGGAGTAGCTCTCAGCAATGCTGAAATAATACTAACAGTCAATGGCGTAAACTTTACCACAAAAACAAATGCAAGTGGAAACTTCGCACTAAACTATACTGTAACCAAGGTGGGAACAAATAATGTAACAGCAATATTTGCAGGAAACTCAGTATACAACAAGGCAAATGCATCCAAAACATTCACAGTAACCAAAAAGAACACAACAATAACCATAAACACTATTTCAAACGCAACATACGCTGATAAGATAACCATCACTGGAAAACTCACTAGAAGCACAGGAGTAGCACTAGCTAACGCTGAAGTAACAATCATAATCAACGGTGTAAACTATACAGCTAAGACAGACTCAAGTGGAAACTATGCGGTTAATTATACTGTAACCAAGGTTGGAACGAATAACATAACAGCAATCTTTGCAGGAAACTCAGTATACAACAAGGTAAACACAACCAAAACATTCACAGTCAACAA
>MUZZ01000272.1:1330-1455 GCA_003266075.1 Methanosphaera sp. rholeuAM74 | reverse complement strand
GTAACAATAACGGGTAAATTCACTAGAATCACAGGAGAAGCACTAAGCAACGCATCAATAACACTAACAATCAATGGCGTAAACTACACAGCTAAAACAGACTCCAGTGGTAACTACGCACTAAA
>MUZZ01000272.1:241-1195 GCA_003266075.1 Methanosphaera sp. rholeuAM74 | reverse complement strand
TTTTTTTTCAGTGATTTTATACTACTCTTCTACTAGGGCAGAACGATTACAATCTATTCCTTGTGATAATTAGTTCAATCTACATGTTTTAATCTGACCGAAAACTGGTATAACGAGATAACAAAATGAAATAATATCATAACTCTATCCTCATAGGACATTAAAAATCCTATTTCAATAATATCTTCTTCTTCATTAATGTAAAGACATATAATGGGGATAATATAAGCAAACAGGCAATCATATGATAAATTACAACTAATACATAATTAATCGAATAGCTAAAATGGAGTAAAATATAATTAAAACAAGAAATAATAAATAATAAACAAGTAATCATCCAAAAAAAGATGGTTACTTAAAACTATGGAAAAGAATAAAGATGAAAAACAGGAAAACGAAAATAATCTTACTAGCAACACTACTAGTAATACTCGTAGGTGTAGTAAGTGCTACAGAGGTAGTCCAAGAAGACACATCGTGTACCGATAATACCAGTGAAGTAGTACAAGACACGCCAACAAGTACTGAGACAACAATAAGTAGTGTAGCAGAACAATCAAAAGAAATACAAAAAGAAGAAAAGAAAATAAAAACAACATCAAATGATGTAAGCAATTATTGTGTAGGAAATGACGACAATGAGAATACAACCACACAAACAAAATCAGCTGTCAGTAAGATTTCTACCAATATCAATGTAGACGTCGATGGCTCATTTAGACCAGGTAGTGATGTAACTATCACTGGAAATCTTATGGATGATGATTGGAATCCTTTAACTAATATGCCCATTTCCCTTTGGGTTAATACTGATGGATATAATATAACTACAGATGAAGACGGAGGTTATCAGTTAGTATACACTCCAGAAGCAGTAGGTGACTATAACGTTAGCGTACTCTTTGCAGGAAACAATATGTATTACGATGCTAGTGATGCAACCACCTTTGA
>MUZZ01000272.1:0-219 GCA_003266075.1 Methanosphaera sp. rholeuAM74 | reverse complement strand
AGTGGACATCTTTGGGATGATAACTGGAATGACTTACCAGATATGAGCCTTTCTATCTGGGTTAACGGTGATGAATATCTTGTAACAACTGATTATGAAGGAGGTTATCAGCTAGTATACACTCCAGACTATGTTGGCGAGTATAGTCTTGTCGCAATTTTTGCAGGAAATGCTATGTATGACAGTGCTAGTGATGAAACCACCTTTGAAGTAGATAAG
>MUZZ01000089.1:4140-4262 GCA_003266075.1 Methanosphaera sp. rholeuAM74 | reverse complement strand
CATCTGAGGACTTCAAAAGACCAGTATATGATGATGATTCCGTCGAAGACACATCAGTACTTTTCTTCTCATCTGGTTCAACAGGACAGCCAAAGATGATAAAGCACAGCTTCGGATACCCA
>MUZZ01000089.1:3477-4022 GCA_003266075.1 Methanosphaera sp. rholeuAM74 | reverse complement strand
GACTATGACAGATTCCACCCATTAGACGTACTCACACGGGCTTTAGAACATGAGATAACGACGTTATGCTGTCCACCAACGATGTACAGGTTCTTCATCAAGGAAGACATAGACAAACTTGACTTCTCATCACTTAAACATGCTACAACAGCTGGTGAGCCACTAAACAGTGAGGTCTACTACAAATTCAGGGATTTAACCGGCTTAAGTATAAGGGAATCCTTTGGTCAGACAGAAACCGTGGCAACCATTGCTAACTTCCCATGGATGGATATTAAGCTGGGATCAATGGGTAAGCCTGCACCACTATTCGACATACACCTGCTAAACTCCGAGGGTAGGGATTGTGACGTCGGTGAAGAGGGTGAAATAGTCTTCGACATATCTGATGGCTACCCACTAGGACTGTTTAAGGGGTACTATAATAATGATGAGCAAACAAACGAAACCATACGTGATGGCTACTACCATACAGGGGATTCTGCATGGATAGATGAGGATGGATACTACTGGTATAAGGGAAGAATCGATGATGTCATAAAGAG
>MUZZ01000089.1:2535-3426 GCA_003266075.1 Methanosphaera sp. rholeuAM74 | reverse complement strand
GAAGCATCCGATGAATTGACCAAGGATATTCAGAACCATGTAAAGCATGTCACAGCACCTTATAAGTATCCTCGTGCAATTGAGTACGTTGATAGTCTTCCTAAAACAATTAGTGGTAAGATTATGCGTAAGAAGATACGTTTAGCTGATGAAGAAAAGTATAATAATCAGTAAAATATGCTATTAACTTATTTTTTCATTAGAACTATTCATTAATTAGTTAAATGCAAAAAAAGTAAAAATTATTTGGAGAGTGGGGGGTCAAGTTTAATGATGCCTACTTTCTAATTCATTAAAGACATCATCCAAGTCTACACGCTGATATACAAGATTTAACAAGGTAAAGAAAATCAGGTCGGCAGACTCATGAACCAGATCCTCCTTATTCTTAGAAGCAAGAATAACCTCTGTAGCCTCCTCACCAAGTTTTTCCAAAATCTTATCCTCAGCCAACTTGTCAGAATCCATCATAATCTTAGACGTATAGGAATCAATAGGATTGTCACGTCTATCAACAAGTGTATCATATACTTGTCTAATTATATCATCATTCACGTAAAATCACTTCCCAGCATCTTTTTTTGTCTTTCTCTGACCAGTAATAATTTGTATGAGTGGATGATGATCATCGAAGATAATGTCGATATCATCAATTGAGTAAATACCGTTTACTTCGGCAGTACTTTGAATACCCAGTTTAATGTCCTTATTCATGTGGATAACATAGGCATCAATCTCTTTTGCACCCTTCTTATCCGATGCTACTAGCCTGTGATGACCATCCACAACCAGATATTTCTTATTAGGTATCTCGACTGTGAGGATAGGCTCTGCCAAGCCACGTTCAATCTCGTAAGTTCTGCCTTCTAACTCATCACCATAAACCTTACC
>MUZZ01000089.1:1739-2473 GCA_003266075.1 Methanosphaera sp. rholeuAM74 | reverse complement strand
TCACTGAGGGTTAATTCCTCATTGGCTATCACAATATCTTCAGACATCATACCCTCAACGGTTGGGGTTACATCCCTAATTAGAAGATCAGAAGCAGTGATCATTCCTACAATACAACTATCCTCTTCAACAGGAAATCCGTCATGACCAGTTTTCTTAATAATGTCCTTAATCTCTTGAATAGGCATATCTGAAGTTACAGTTATTACATTACGAGTCATGTAATCTTTAACTTTCTTAGAATCACTCATTTCTTTCATCTCCTAAGATTATATTTTTTACATTTCGTCTAATTTTGTTTTAATTATTTTATTTGTTTCACCAGCATTAGCTTTACCCCTAGTTAGCCTCATTACCTGGCCAACGAGGAAGTTAACAGCATTTTCCTTACCATCCTTGTAGTCTGCTACTGCCTTAGGGTTTTCACTAATTGCCTGGTTTATAGCATTTTCTATTGCATCGTCTTCAACAGAACCGATTATGTCCATTTCTTCACCAATTTCTCTTGGTGATTTATCGTTTCCTGGCATCTGTTCTATCAGTTTATGGGCAGCTTCAGGTGTGATTTCCTTGGACTCTATGAGTTGAACGAGTTCTATGATGTCGCTTGATGTGATTTTACTTTCAGCGAAGCTTATCTTATTGTAGTGTAACACTCTTTTAAGTTCATCCCTCATTAGTCTAGCTGCAACATTTGGGTCTACTTCTTTACATACTTCTTCAAATGCATCGGC
>MUZZ01000089.1:302-1731 GCA_003266075.1 Methanosphaera sp. rholeuAM74 | reverse complement strand
GTTTTGAGGTGTGCTGGTTCTGGCATATTGGCACGGATTTCTTCGACGTGTGCTGGGTCAATCTTAAGTGGTGGTAGGTCTGGGTCTGGGATGTATCTGTAATCATCGGCATCCTCTTTTAGCCTCATAGGAACGGTTATCATCTGGGATTCTAGGTATGCTCGTGTTTCCTGCTGTACTACTCCACCCCTACGTAGGATGTTTTTTTGTCTGATTAACTCGAACTTAAGTACCTTATATGCACCTCTGATGGAGTTAACGTTCTTTACTTCCGCACGTTTTCCTCCCTCGATGGAGATGTTTACGTCTGCCCTCATAGTACCTTCACCACGTGCACTTCCACTATAGTTTAGTACACGTATGAGTTCGTTTAGGAAACTTCTTGCTTCCTCTGGGGATTTCATGTCAGGTTCTGTTACGATTTCGATTAGTGGGATACCTGACCTGTTGAAGTCAACTGTACCCCTGTCTGGTTTGTATTGTCCTGGGTCTTCTTCTACGTGTATTTCATGTATTCTTACACCGTTTAGTTCTCCGTTAATTCCTACTGGAACGCTGGTTCTCTGGTATCCGCTAGAAAGGTCGGGGTAGTCGTAGTGTTTTCTCATGAAGTATACGATTTCATCTGATATGTCACAACCTAACATCAATGCGACTTTGATTGCGTTGTCAAGTGCTGATTGGTTAGGTGGGTATGGCTTAGCACCAGGCTGATTTAAGCATACTGGACATATGTTAGTGTTGTTGTCAGCTGACTGATAGTTGGTATGACAGCTACAAAACAGTTTTGAATTAGTGTTTAGTTGTACGTGGATTTCAAGCCCACACATCATATCTGTAATAGTTATTCCTCCAAATAATNNAATACTCATGGATAAATTTATACTATATATTTATTATGGTTTTTAGTTAATTTAAATTTTTAGATTTTTTTGATGTTCAAGTTTTCATGACACATATCGACATATCTTTGAATGAATGGTTCTAGCTCTGGTCTGAGGTAATTGTCTCCTTCTAGTAAACTCATATCAGAAAAGCTTCCTTTTAGTTTCCTGCCAGCCCAGTATACCTCTTCTTCTACACGTTTTCCGTAACGGTTGCCGTACATTTTGAACAATGGGAATTTAGTTAATCCATTACTTCCTGCCTTGAGCAGAACTCCTATGTTTGCTAGGTTATCAGTCCAAGTACCTGTAATGATTTCGATGTCTGGGAATCTGATTCTCACACTACTGACAATTGCCGCATAGTATAGTGAGGCTGGTTGTGGTGTTAGATGATACTCCGTGTCTGGGTGGGGGTTTAATGAATAAAATATTACTCTGTCAATTTCTAATTCTTCGATCAAATCGAATAGGTCGTAGAGGTGTTTTAGTTCTTCTCCTAGACCAACAATGATTGTTATGGCCTTTTTGTAGCCTAGTTCTCC
>MUZZ01000089.1:0-173 GCA_003266075.1 Methanosphaera sp. rholeuAM74 | reverse complement strand
GTGATGTCGTAGATTGTTTGGGATATTTCTCTGACCTCGTCTGTAGTGTATACTCCGTAACCTCCAGATAAGAACTCTATATTCCATCCCATACGTTTTGTTAGTTCGGCTTCAGCATATATTCCCTTCACATGCCGTTTAGCTTTTGTTGGTTCTTCAATCCTGTCCTTCTG
>MUZZ01000267.1 GCA_003266075.1 Methanosphaera sp. rholeuAM74 | reverse complement strand
TAGCAAATCACTTATATACTTTGTACTGTTGATATTATACATAGTCATACCCGAAACCTAGTATTTCGGGTAATACAGTTTTTTAGTTCTGTCGATTCAAAGTATTGTTGTTTGTTAAATCCGTAAACATTTTAACACTCCCTAATAAGCAACTTCCCTAGCCAAATGCATTAATGACACACATGTTAGACCCACCGGTTCCCGAAAAAAACTATAAACATGTGATAGGCAAGTATACAGTAGAATAATGCCAAACACCCAAAACAATATGTGGCAGTTTATCCCACCATAACCCAAACCAATATAACCGGAAATACAGTTGATTAAAATGAGGATAATATCTGAACCATAATATTTGCTTGAAGTAAAATATGATTTAAATAAGCCTACCCATAAAACTATGAAAAAAAAGCAACCAGATGCACATATCCATAAAGAAAAAAGGAAAAAAAGTGGAGGTCAAGAGTGTTGTACTATAACACACAACTACGCTATAGTCAACTTAGCATCAGCTTCCAGCTTAGATGCACCAGCCGTGTAGACAGCTTTGATTGAATAGTCTCCTGCTTTATATGTTTTCGGTACTGTGTATGTGAATGTTATTGTCTCACCAGTCACTTTAGCATATAGTTTGCCGTCATCTGCTTTGACTGTCTTGCCGTTGACTTTGAGTACTACTTTGCCGTTGTCCATGTTTTTCGTGGTGACTGTGATATTCACTTCCCCACCTGCTGTGGCTGTTGCATCACTTACTGCAAATTCTGGTTCGCTTGTTTCCGGTGCTGTGATTGTTGGGTTGACCGCGTTGCTTGCCTTCTGTGGCAAGTCATCGTTTCCTGTTAATACTGCTGTTATTTCAGTGTCGGTGTTCCATGTTTTTGGTACGAGGTATTCTATGGTTGCGGTGTTGTCTGTTACGTCGGCGTATAATATTCTGCCGGTTGTTATGTCTCTGAGGATTTTGCCGTTTACCTTGAAGTAGACCCTGCCAGTATTAATTTCCATGTCTTCACCGTCGGTTGTTGCTGTGATGTGTGCTGTTATCTGTGCTGTTTCTCCGATTGTTGCGGTTATGTCATCTAGTGTGAAGTTTAGTGTTATTGGTATGATAATTACTGATTTTCTTGTCTGGCTGATTGTAGGTTGAACTGTTAGTATCATGTTATCACTTGTTGGTGTGATAGTAAATTCAAGTGTCTCAACAGTTTGGGTTAGTTCACCATTAACATATATCTGGAATTGATTTTGGTCTAATATGTTCTCATCATAGAATGAAGTATTTAAGATACTGTACGTTCCAGTGATGCTTATTTCCTCTCCAGCACATATCTGAGATGGTAGGTCAAGTATTATTTCATCATTGATAGTAGTGTTCTGATAAACATTGTCTGCTAGTGTTATGTTAGTTACACCATTATGTTCTATTATTATCGTGTCGAGTGATGATTTACAAGCATTGAAATTATTGTTCACAATCGTGACATTATCTTGTCTAGTTGAAGTTGATTTTACGTATGCATATATTGAACTTGCCTGATTACTAGCATAACTAGCCGTGAAAGTGTTGTTCTGGATGACTACGTTACCTTTTGAGTAAATATCTGCTCCAGTACCAGGTAACATTCCTTCAGTACTTGTACCACCATAGGTTTCTGTTGCTAATGTAGGAAGATTCCTTTGAGTAGGATTGGATGCATAGTTATTTTCAAATACACTATTACATATTACACCGTTCACTAGCTTTATAGCTGCTCCAGTACCTGAATCAGAATTCCATGTTGTAGTAGTGTTAACAATATTNNGATATTGCTCCACCATAACCACCAACAAAGGTATACTGGTCTTTAGAAATAATAGCATTACCGTCAAAGTTACAATTATCAACAAACAAACTATCACTAGTAATAGCAATACCATAATCATCCCTACTAATACCACCAGCAACACCAGAACCAAGATAAACAAACTTGTTACCTATGAAATTAGAATTAACTACACCCATATTACGTGCCTCAAACACTTTAACACTATTGTTCTCAAACAAGGAATTAGTAACATTTAAAGTAAACTCATCAGGAGTATTTCCAATTGTTGCTAGACCATAATATGAATTCAATGAATTATTCACAAACTCACAATTATCCCAACAAGTTATAATACCATAATTAAGAATTAAAGATACACTTCCAGATGAAACTTTATTATTTTTAAAAGATGTGTTATTCAAAGATAACACAGAGCCATTCATATTTAAAATAACACCACATCTACTTTGAACAGCCATCGTATCAGTAAAAGTATTATTCTCTACAAAACAGCCAATAAATGTGGCATTACCAAGGTTTCTCAACCAAAGACCATCAGCACCAGGTCTACTAACGTCATTATTAGAAAATGAACAATTAATCAGTGTTAAATTTCCTTGATTCAATAGATACGTTATGTTACAGTTGATGAAAGTCATGTTATATGATGGTAGAATAGCATAAACATCAATTGTTTGGTTTTCTATGATTTTGTTCTTGTTTTCTTCTCCAACTGGGTTGATGTTTTCATCTGGACATCCTGCTTCTTTAAGTTTTTGAATTAATGATGTGTCGTTTGTAAATATGTTTCCTCCCTGATAAACTAGTCTAGGAGAATCAGTTAAATAAATGTGACTATCATTAGAGATTATCGTATTTCCACCAATACTACCAATTAAGGTAGTATTGGTTATGTTTGAGTTAAATATTTTTAAATCTCCACCCCGATTAGTTATTCTTGTGTTGTTTATGTTTAAATCATTTATTATTAATTCATGATCCGGATTTACATTTATTCCATTTGGATTATTAGTTATTATTTGATTGTTTCCATTAATTATAATCTTTTTAGTGTTTCCACCACAATTAGTTGCAATTTTTCCTGTTAAATCATAGGTTCCTTCTTTTAATTCAATGATTCCTTCATCCCATGTTTCAGTACTTGCAAACAATAGATATGCATCTTGAAATGTTTGAGCATCAGTTACTTCGACTGTTTTACTACTACTTTTAATATTTTTATCTTCTTTTTCTATTTTCTCCGTATTTGTTTCCACACAATTATCATCTGAACTTGTGCTTACTTCTTCTGCTACAACAGAAACA
>MUZZ01000203.1:3613-3750 GCA_003266075.1 Methanosphaera sp. rholeuAM74 | reverse complement strand
ATTTTATGCTTTCACCACGTTTAGCGTAGAATTTGCCTCTTTACGATCATACTTATTATCAGTAAATACGGCTGTTAATACGTATTCTTTTGCCTTGGTTTTCTCTGGTATGGTGTATTGAATTGTGGCTACTCCGT
>MUZZ01000203.1:0-3540 GCA_003266075.1 Methanosphaera sp. rholeuAM74 | reverse complement strand
CACTAGTGATATTGTTTTCTCCATCAGTTACAGTTGCTTTTAGTGTGATTGTTGTACCAGCGGTTGCTTCTGTTGGAGCATCTAGTGTGATTGTTGCTTCTGGTTTGGCTACGTTTACTGTTGTTGGTGCTGTTATTGTTGCTTCGAATTCGTCTGTTCCGCTGTATATTGCTTGTATTGTGGTGTTTGGTTTCATCCATTCGCTTGTTATGTTTACTGTTAATGGTTGTACGTGTCCGTTTATCACATCAGCGTAGATTACGTTTCCTTGGTCGTCTCTTATTGTTTTTCCGTTTACTCTGAATATTGCTTTTCCTCCATTGACTGGTGTTCCATCTGCTTGGAAGAATGTTGCTGTTAGTTCTGTGCTTTCGCCGAGTACTGGTGTTTCATCACTAATTTGAGTTTGTGTAGGTGGTACTAGTTTTACTACTCTAATTGTTTTTGTTGCATTTAGATGTTCACCTGTTTCATCAGTATATTGTGCAGTTAGCATTATTGCTCCCTGTTCTTCATAGTATAAGTCCAGGTTTATTTCTTCACCATTAACTGTTTGTTCTAGTAAGGTGTTTCCTGTTTCATCTTTTATTATTATGTTTCCTTTATTGATTATTTCATTGTTGCTGTTGGTAATATTGAATGTTATTGTTTCTGTTTCGTAGATGTTTATTCTTAAGTCATCAGCTATGCCGATAATTGTACTTATTGGTGTGTTATCTTTTATTGTGTTAGTTTCTGGGTTTAAGTCTACTGATGCGTCTCCACCGTTAAATGCGCTTGTAATATGGTTGTTGGTGATGGTGTTGTTTGTTCCTCTTCCGTTGAATGCATAATCGGAACTTGATGTTATGTTGTTTTCTGTGAATACGTTGTTGGTTCCGTTGATGTTTATTGTTCCTGTGATGTTGTTGTGGGTGAATATTAGGTTTCCTGTGTTACGTAGTATGTTGATGTTTTTTATGGTGTTATTTTCTATTATTGAATTTGAATATGATGAACTATATGTACTAACTTCATTATTTATAATATTATTGGTTATTAAAGCATTTGTAGCATCTTTATTAAGTTTTATACTATCACATGTGTTATTATATATTTTTGCGTTAGATCCTGCTGTTATTGATCCTGATTCTATGTAGTTGTTGTACATGTAATTTGCTCCACCGATTCCGCAACCACCGTAGAGATAGTTGTTACTTACTGTGTTGTTTCTTGTTATTATTTGGCTGTCTTCTGAATATTCATCATCTATTCCGCTTCCCCATTGGAGGGCAATTCCTTCGCCAGAGTAGTATATTTTGTTTCCATCAATGATATTGTTTGATCCAGATATGGCACAGCCCACACATATTCCTGAGGCTTGTTCTGGTCCTATGATAGTGTTGTTGATAATTTTGTTGTCATGATTTACAAGTGTTCCTTCTTTTACGTTTACACCGTATGTTGTAAGATATATGAGGTTTCCACAGCCTTCTACTCCTATAACAGTATTATTGATTATGTTACAGTAATCAGATCCTGCAAGCACGAGTGAACTGCTTCCACCATTATATGCCGTACTAATATAACTATTTTTTATTGTTATATTGTTTGAACCACGTATGCTTGTCTGACCGACACCTGCTCCTACACGCTTATTTTCTACAATATTAGTTATATTATTGAATACAATATTATTTGCGTTATTTACATAGAACTGGCTGTTGTGTACTGTTATTCCAGTAACATTTGATCCAGATGAACCTTGGTCATATGTAATATCCGTAAAATTTTCTAATCTTGCATCATTAGTTGATGTGATAATATTTACTGGCTTATCAATAGTTAAATATTTAATATCATCTCTAGAAATTCTTCCTTGGAAATCAAGGGTATCACCAGGATTAACAAAATCTGTTAGACCATTATAGAAATATGAGGTGATAGTGTCATTATTGATTATATGTATCTTGGAATTGAATTCATAGCCTTCAGGTATTGTATCATAGAATATTTTTCCATGATTTTCAATTTTTTCAACAATATTGTTGTCTCCTGAAATTACTATAACACCATAATTTTTTAAGAATATGGATTCATCTAATAATACATTACAATTGTTAAGTGTTAAAACTCCAAAATTGATATTGTCCTTCTCATTGAAACTACAATTGTTTAAAGTAATATTTCCATTGAATCGGTATGCTTTAGATAGTACTGTATCATTAATTGTATAGTTTCCATCTATGATGTCAATGTAATCTAGAATTTTGGTAATGTTATCAGTTTTTATTGTACCGCCACCACTTATTCTGGCATTTTCTGTAAAATCGGTTTGATTATCAATTATCAGAAGTCCATTATTGTGGTTGTAAATTATTGAATTAACAATATCATTGTTAAGTGTTAAAATACCACCATAGTTACTTATTATCTGGTTGATGGTTGAGTTAATTACGGTCAAATTATTATAATTCCATTTCTCTTCATCAATAGTTACATTAGATAGTGTATAATTTCCATTATAGTTTTTTAAAAATTCCTTAATTTTTTCAGTATCATTTATAATTACTGTTGAAGTTTCATCCAAGATCAATCTAAAGTTTTCTGTGAGGATTGTATCATCGGAAATGATTACTGTAGAATTTTTTCCAGCCGATACCCGGTTGTTTAGAGTACAGTTTTTAAAAGACAGGTAATTGCTAACTCGAGTATGAATACCCTCGTTAACTATACAATCTTTGAACATAACATTTGCAGCGAATATAGCCTTATCAATTGTTAAATTAGTTAACTCTCCATTTGCAAAAGTGTTGAAGTAAGGATACATTTTGTTTGAAGCATTGATGATTACTTGTCCAACACTTAATGCTGTCATTCCAAAATTTTCTCCGAAAGTACAATTATCATCAATAATTATCGTTCCAAAATCAGAATTTGTAATGGAACAGTTCAATCTGGAACTTTTGATAGTTAACTCTCCACCATTATCAAAAGCATTATTTACATTAACGTTTTCTAGTGTTGTCGTTCCATATACTTTAAACTGATGATTTATAGTTAAATTACGCATGGTTATATTCCCTAAAGGGAAGTTTATGTAACGTGCAGCAGTATTTGCATTCAATGTTTGATTATTACCATTGATATTTATATTTATAGTACCACTACCTAATTTTAAGTTTTTAGTAAGCGTATAACTTCCTTCATTTAAATTAATATCATATACATTGTTTGAATCACTTATTGCTGTACGTATTGCTGCTTCTAATTCTGTATAATTATTTACTTCAAGTGTTTTGGTTGCAGTTTTCTTTTGTTTTTCGATCTTGTCTGTCTTATTTATGGTTTTTTCTTCCATATTGTTTTTGGAAGTTATTTTTTCTTTGTTTATTGTTGTTTCCTTGATTTCACTGGTTGCGGGTGTGCTGGTTTTTTCACTGAGTGTGTTGTCAATACTTTTATCAGTATCATCTGTTGCGTTTACGGCTGATGTTAGTATTAGCACGGTTGCAAGTGTGATTGCAAGTAACAACAATTTGTTTTTACTAATTTTCATTA
>MUZZ01000108.1 GCA_003266075.1 Methanosphaera sp. rholeuAM74 | reverse complement strand
TCGAAGTAGTAGCTTTGGTCTTCGTCTAGTTCTTCGGCTACTTCGTATAGTATTTTACTTTCTTCGAGTTCCAGCAACCGGCTTATGAAGTCATCATATTCATGTTGGCTGTTTTCATCGGTGTACACCCTGTTCAGGCCTGTTTTGTCGCTCCATTCTAGTCCGTCCCATGCTTGGAATCGGTATCCCTTGTCTATGTTTAGTTTTATTATTACTTGGTAGTCATCTGTTTCGTACATTGCGTCGAGTATGGTGCATTCTATTTCTCTTTTTGCCAATTATAATTTCTCCTTTTATAGTTTTTTGGCTTTGATTACTAGTTCATAGCTTTCTTTGTTTATTTCTTGTCCGTCGTCTAATTTTTTGAGTTCTTCCCATAGGTTTCCGTGTACCATGAAGTCGTGTACTTTTGTTATGAATTCGTCGAATGTTTTTGGGTCGTCCGTGTTGGAGGATAGCTTGTCTAGGTCGATGAAGTCTTTCATCCATTCTGTTCCGTTGCAGAAGTAGTAGTTTGTGTTGTAGTTATTGTTGGTATCGTATTCTATTTTGCATTTTATCATATTATTTTCATTATTTTTATCACTTATCTTGTATGTGTATGTTTCTATCATAGTAGCCCTCTTTTTGTCACTGTATTTATCTTTGTTTTTCTAAATTTATATATTAATTTGTCATTATTTTTTAGGATTTTTTTTAGTTATTGTTTTTGATTTTTAATTATTATTTTTGTTGTATTTATTGTCTTGTACTGCTAGAAAAATATTGTATTTTTTTTATCTGTTCTCTGTGTGTTGTTTGCTTTTTAGTCTCCGTTTTGGCCGTTGTTTCTTAATTTTTTATTGCCAATGTTTAAATATATTCTCTTACATATATGATATTATATTCATATGTCTCTTTGTGACTATTTCAGAAACTTTTTAAGGAGAGCTATAAATGAAGTCTAAACTTAACGGTATTATTAAGAACTTGAATGATTCGCTTAATGGTACATCAACGGTTCACAATATGGCTACAGAGGATGCTTCTGGTGAGACTCAGAAGGTTTATCAGAGTGACGAGGCTGGAGACTATATTGAAGAGAATTATAAGGGTATCACAGTTTATGTGAGGGAAAAATATCCTTATTACAATGCACAGAATGATAAAATTTATTATTCGAAGGAAGAAGAAGCAGAGGATTTATATCAGTTATCTCAGGATATGAACAAGCCTTCTATTCATAATTTAGATATATAAACGGATTTACTTTTTTTTTATTCTACTTTTGTGGGTGTTATAGTTGTCTGATGAGAAATCATTTTTTGGTAAGATTGGTGGAGTTATCACTTCTTCACATAAGGATGAAGAGATTGAGCGTCTAAATAATCTATTAAATGATTATCAGAAGAAGTTAGCCGAATCAGATGATATGATATCCAAGTTAAACGATGAAGTTAACAGTTACAAGTCCAGTTTGGATGAGGCTAATACCAGTATTGGTGAGTTGAAAGCTTTATTGTCAGATAAGGATGACAGAATTGACTGCTTGAATAAAGAGAATGTTGGACTTGATTCTAAATGTAGCCAGTTGGAGGCTAGATTATCTTCCCTAGAGGATGAGTTATCTACTGCTAAGACTGATTTACTGGCTTATAACAAGTTAAAACATGAAATTGAGGATTCTCATATGGAGGACTCAACTAAGTATAAGTCAAGAATTAAACAGTTAAATGATGAGTTACTAATCTTGAAGACTGATGTCTTAGCATATGACAAGCTGCACAGGGCTATGCAGTTTATTGACTAGTCATTCCACGCCCCACACCCCTTTTTTTCTGGAGTTTTTAGTTTTGAAGGATTATGTTGTTTTGGATTTGGAGAATCCTAATTTTAGGCAGAATTCTGTGTCTGCCATAGGCTTAATTGTTGTACGTGAGAACGAGCGTGTTGATTCTATTTATTCATTGATTAACCCTGAAGACGACTTTGAAGAGAGAATCATACGTCTTACAGGTATCACTCCATCCATGGTGACGAATAGTCCTACATTACCTGAGTTCTGGCCGAAAATTGAGTCTTTGTTGCTTGATAACATTGTTGTGGGCCATAATATAACTTATGACTTGCGTGTTATCTCCAAATCATTGAAACGTTATTCTATGCCTGTTCCTGACTTTGATTACTGTTGTACTTTGACTCTCAGCAGACGTAATCTTAATTTGAACTCATATAAGCTTGAGAATGTTGCCAGAAGTATAGGGGTATCATATAAGCCACATAATGCTATTGAGGATGCTAGGGCTTCCTATGAGGTTTTTGAGTACATCAACTCCCGGAGGGAGATTCCTTTGGAGACAGTTAAGCACTACCATTATACTGAGAAGCTTAACAGTAAGTGTGATGCCAGATTAGCAAATAACATCAATAACCTCTATGGTATTATACAGGTTTTGAAGTATAAGGAATGTCTTAGTGATGGTCACATAGCCTTGCTTAGTGGTTGGCTGGAGGATAACCATAAATATAATGGCTACGTGGTCTTCAACGACATTTCACGTAAATTGAAGCTCATAATTACTGAGTCTTCGCTTTCTGGTGTTAACAGGTATGAGCTTTCAAAGTGTGTTCACTTCATATCCGACTCATCAGCATACAAGAAGAAGACCCTTAAAATACAGGTTTTGCAGGGAATAATTAAGGCAGTAACATGTGACGATGCGGTTTCTATGGAAGAGTTATTGTATTTAAACCAGTGGCTAGAAAAAAATAGCACACTTCAGGGTGACTATGTATATGACAGGATACAATTACTGACAAAACAGGCACTAGAAGACAACATACTACTAGACCAACAACAAAAACAACTAGCACAAAAATACAAAGAAATCCTCAAACCCACAAAATACCACAAAGGAGAAATACAACTAAAAGACAAGACATACACACTAACAGGAAACTTCAAACACATAACAAGAGACCAGCTACGAAAAAAACTAGCAAAACAACACCTAACAGAAAAAACATCAGTATCAACCAAGGTAGACTACCTGATAATAGGAACAATACCAAGCCCAGGATGGAAATACGGAAACACGGGAACAAAAATAATAAAAGCACAAGAAATACAAGAAAAAGGTGGAAAAATAGGACTAATAAAAGAGGAAGACTTACTCAAACAATTAGGATACAAAATATAACCAATCTTCAGATGAAAACCCCCCCACTATTAACTCACCACCCATTATAATGAACTTTTTCTTCATCAAACTTATCCAAAACATCAGAATCCTCACAGGGATAGCCAAGAGCAACCAAACTAAAGGCAACAATATTGCAAGGCAAATCAAAATACTCAGCCAAAAATTCACACCTATCCCAAACAGGATACACGCCAGTCCACACACTACCAACACCCATAGCATTAGCCGCAAGCAAAATATTCTCCGTAGCAGCAGAACAATCCTGAACCCAGAACTCCTCATGACCACTAATAGTCCTATCCATATCACCACAAACAACAATACCGGCACCAGCAGTCTTGAACATTGAGGCATACTCATGCACATCCACTATATCTCTCAAAACATCCTTATCATCCAGGACAATAAAATGCCAAGGCTGTAAATTACACGCAGACGGAGCACAGAAAGCCGACTCAACAATCCTATCCAAAACATCCCTAGAAACAACCTCATCACTAAAAACCCTGGTACTACACCTAGTATTAATGGAATTTAAAACCAAATCATAATCATCCATAATAATCACACCTCTAGATAATAATATAAACATCATAGACATTAAACTTAACTAAAATCATCCAAGCAAAGACACACCCAACAAAACAGTAAAACTTAATATCAACAAGGGAATATATTATAACATGCAAACACCATCAAAATATAACAATGATGGTATATGCAAAAAAAGGATGAAGGAACTAAAAATGAAAACAAAGAAGCTAATCTTCTTCATATTCATGACAGCCATATTACTCTTGGGATTAGGAGTCATATCCGCAACAAACTCAACCGAATATGGGCAAGTGGACACAGTAAAACAAACACCACAAACTGAATACAAAGAAGTAAATAAAATAGATAAAGAAAGTAATGAAAGGTCAGAAAACGTTAAAACAGCAACAAAACCAGAGACACAAGTGAAACTAACACCACAAACACTGAACAAGCAAAAAAATATCACAATACCAGTAACAGTAACCACCAAGTCAAATGCCAAAGTCAAAGACGGCAGAGTATCACTATACTTGAACGGTAACCTATTAGGTTCCAACGCTTTAATCAACGGGCAGAGGAACATGACGATAACCAAACTTGACCCAGGAACCTACACAGTAAAAGTCACATACAACTCCACTAAATACCAGCCAAGTACGGCTACGACAACACTCAAAATCAACCCAGCAACGACAACACTAAGCTTAAACTCACAAACCGTATACGACAACCAGAAAATAACAGTACCAATAACAGTAAAGGACTCAACAGGCTCCTACGTTAAGGATGGAAGAGTATCATTATATCTTAACAACAAGCTCTTGGGCTCAAATGCACTGGTAAACGGACAACGAAATATGCAAATAGACAAACAAAAAGCAGGCACGTACACACTAAAAGCAGTATATAACTCCACTAACTACAAGACAAGCAGTAAAACAGCAACACTAACAGTTACATCCCAATCAACAATGCTGACACTCACATCACAGACAGTGTACGACAACGAAAAGATAACAGTACCAGTAACAGTACGAGATTCTACAGGAGCCTATGTTAAGGATGGAAGAGTATCATTATATCTTAACAACAAGCTCTTGGGCTCAAATGCACTGGTAGACGGACAACGAAACATGCTGATAGACAAACAGAAAGCTGGAACATACACATTAAGAGCAGTATATAACTCCAATAACTACAAGACAAGCAGTAAAACAGCAACACTAACAGTAATCTCCCAATCAACAACACTATACATGGATTCAATAGTAGTCGACGAAGAAACTTCATTCACAGTACCAGTATACGTAGAAGACTCAACATGCAATTACGTTAAAGATGGAAGAGTATCACTATACCTAAACAACAAGCTTCTAGGATCAAACGCACTAATATATGGTGGAAGAGACATGATTGTCGGAAAACAAAAAGCAGGAACATACACACTAAGAGCAGTATACAACTCCGACAACTACAAATCATCATCAAAAACAACCACATTAACAGTTAAAACACTAATAAAACCACAGTCATACGTAGAAATATATTCACAGACAACCACCCCAAATACCCAGATAACAATACCAGTAACAGTCACAGATGAATACGGCAGTTACATCAACGGAGGACGAGTCACACTAACATGTGACGGAAACGAAATTGGATCAAATGGTGTAAACTATGGTACAACAAATATGAAAATAAATTCCCTGACAACAGGAACACACAACATACGAGTAGATTATACAAACACAAACTACAAATCCAGCTATGACACAGCAACAATAACAGTAAACAAAATACCAACAAAAATAACACAAAACTCTGTAAAAACAGTTGATAAAGGAAAAACAACATACATATCAGGACAACTCACAGATAATAATGGAAATCCACTAAAAAACACTAAAATCACAATAACAGTAAATAGTGCACAATATTCAACAACAACCAACAGTTATGGAGACTATAACTATCAATATAAAGCATCCAAGATAGGAACAAACACGGCAACAATAACATATACTGGAAACGCCAAATATGCCTCATCAACAGCAAAAACAACATTCACAGTTAAAGACCCACAATATAAAACATTTGAAATATCTATTTCAAAAGGAAAAACAACTACAAAACAAATAGGAAAAGATGAATTTTGTGCATGGTATCAAACATATGATGGACAATACGATAGAGGAGTATATATTGAAGTATGGAATAAGAAAGATGCTCTCTATTATCCAACAGAAAATACAATTACCGATGCTGTATTTTATTTCAAAGATAGCTATGGGGATGTAATTACAAGATCATATGTTGGTGGTTATGGAGTATGGCTTGGTACTCATTTAGTATCAGGATACACACCATTTAAAATCAAAGTTACATATAGGAAGACAACATCAGCGGATAAAAAGAATTTTGATTTAGGTAAATGGTGGAGTTCAAAAACAAATTCTTGGGAATGGATGGATTGGTACTGAAGAGATAATTAATTCAAAAGGTGGAAGTTAAATGAAAACAAAGAAACTAATCTTCTTTATATTCATGACAGCCATATTACTCTTGGGATTAGGAGTCATATCCGCAACAAACTCAACCGAATATGGGCAAGTGGACACAGTAAAGCAAACACCACAAAATGAATACAAAGAAGTAAACAAAATAGATAAAGAAAGTAATGAAAGGTCAGAAAACGTTAAAACAGCAACAAAAGAACAGACACAAGTGAAACTAACACCACAAACACTGAACAAGCAAAAAAATATCACAATACCAGTAACGGTAACCACCAAGTCAAATGCCAAAGTCAAGGACGGTAGAGTAACACTATACCTAAACAACAATTTACTGGGTTCTAACGCTCTAATCAATGGGCAGAGAAACATGACGATAACCAAACTTGACCCAGGAACCTACACAGTAAAAGTCACATACAACTCCACTAACTACCAGCCGAGTTCAAACACCACAACACTCAAAATAGATCTGATTAATACAACGCTAAGCCTGAAATCACAGACAGTATTCGAGAACGAGAAAATAACAGTTCCGGTAGCAGTTAAAGACTCTGCGGGTGCTTACGTTAAGGATGGAAGGGTATCACTATACCTTAACAACAAACTATTAGGCTCGAATGCACTAGTAAACGGACAACGTAATATGCTGATAGACAAGCAATGGGCTGGAACATACACGTTAGAGGCAGTATACAACTCCGATAACTATAAGACAAGCACGAAGATGGTGACTCTGACAGTATGCACACAGCCAACAACATTGACGATGATATCACAATACGGCTACGATGACTCATCAATAACCATACCAGTATCTGTAAAGGATTCTACAGGTGCCTACGTTAGAGATGGTAGGGTATCACTATACCTTAACAACAAACTACTAGGTTCAAACGCATTAGTAAACGGAGAAAGGAACATGATAGTAGGCAAACAGAAGGCGGGAACATACACTCTTAAGGCAGTATACAACTCCACTAACTATAAAACAAGCAGTAAAACAGCAACACTAACCGTATATCAATCAATAAAACCGGATGCCTATGTATATATTAATTCGCAAACAGTTAACGTTAACACTAAAATAACAATACCTGTGACGGTAAAAGACAACGTTGGAAAATACATTCATGGTGGTAGAGTCACACTAACCTGTGATGGAAAAGTTCTGGGATCTAATGCAGTAAACAATGGTAAAGCAAATATGCAGATAAATTCATTAACGGCAGGAACACACAATATACGTGTAGATTACTCCAATACCAACTACGAACCAGACTATGATACAGCCACGATAACAGTAAATAAGATTTCAACATCTCTTACACTAGACACTATAGAAGATGTGTATATCCGAGAAACAATATATCTTTCAGGAAGACTAGTCGATAACAAAGGAAACGGAATCAAAAACACCAAAATAACATTTAACGTAAATGGGGCAACATACTCCAATACAACAGACAGTTACGGATACTATGATTTGAAATATAAAACATCCAAGGTAGGTACAAATACAGTAACAGCATCATATGCCGGTAACGCTAATTACATGTCATCATCAGTAAAAAAGACATTCACAGTAACCAATCCATATAAAACATTCGAAATATCCCTTTCAAAAGGTAAAACCACTAAAAGACTAATAGGGACAGACATGTTCTATGCATGGTATCAAACTTATGATGCACAATATGATAAAGGAGTACACGTTGATGTAAGCAGCATTTACGCAACAGATATGGGTGATCCAACAGAATTCACAATAACTGACGCATTATTTTATTTCAAAAATAGTAGGGGTGATGTAATTACAAGATCATATACTTCCGGTGCAGGGATATGGATTACCACAAAGTTAGTATCAGGTTACACTCCATACAAAGTTAAAGTTACCTACAAAGAAACAACATGGGATGATTTGGAATACAAGGACTATGGTTATTGGTGGAGTTCTAAAACAAATTCATGGGTGGAAATGTATAAGGGTTATTAAAAACTGATGGGTTCTGTTGACAGTTCTCCATATCTAAAATCCATTAGTCTGTATCTCCAATCTTTTTCACCTTTATTTTCTGCTTTTTCTTTTTTATTATTTTTTCCTGTTTTAAAGAAGTTTTCTTTGCTTTGATTTCTGTCCTCACCGATATTTTGTTTTTTCATTTTGATACTTGCTTTTTCGTGTCGGCATAGCTCTCCCAACATATCATCATATATTAATCGTTACAATTATACAAAACTATAATAATGAATAGTTACAAACCTTTAATTGCTGAATAAAAATTTTCATATTAAAAATTGGAGGAAAGAAGTATATGAGTAAAAATGCAATAATAACCGGTGGATCAAGAGGAATAGGCGAAGCAATGGCAAGAAAACTTGGGGAACTAGGATATAACATTGCCATTAACTATAGGAGCGATTCATCCAAGAAGCTAACAGAGGACCTGATAGAAGAAATCAAGAATGAATATGGTGTTGAGGCTATAGCTGTACAGGCTGATGTGAGCAAGTTTGAGGACTGTAAAAGGCTAGTGGAAACTGCTGTAGAAACATTCGGTGACAACATCGATGCACTGGTAAACAATGCCGGAATCACCAATAACTCTAACTTCATTGACATCAAACCTGAAGACTATGAAAGACTTATTAACACTAACCTTGTGAGCATGATGCACATGTGCCATTTGGCATTGCCATACATGGTTGACAGGGAAACATCCATTGTATGCACAGCATCTGTCGGTGGAATGACTGGAGTAATCAATCAGGCAGACTATTGTGCCGCAAAGACAGGCGTAATAGGACTTGTAAGAGCTTTAGCATTGGAATTTGCACCAAGAAAGGTAAGGGTAAACGCAATAGCACCGGGCATGATTATGACTGACATGCTCAGGGGAGTCAACCAGGATGAACTGAACGCACTTGCAGCTACAATACCTATTGGAAGGATTGGAGACGTATCAGATATTGCTGGAGCATTAGGATACATATTGGAAGCACCTTACCTCACGGGACAAGTCATTTCACCTAACGGTGGATTCGTATTGCAGTAGGGATGATTTCCACCATTTCCATTCTATTTTTTTTATGACGTTTTACACTTATCCTAACAAAAACAGTACTATTTTAATTTTAAATATGACTAATGACAAACACTTATATTAGATATTGTCTTGGGTTATTTTTTATGAGCCATAAACTTATTTTGTTAGCGAATTACCTTAGAGATGATGGGGTAGAGGTCAGCACCAGAACCAACATGCTCGCCAAAGAGCTCCTGGATACCGTGCCTATGGACAGCATCGAAGAACTCCATAGCTGTTTAAGTGCTATTTATATTAAGAACGTTGAGGAGACCGGGAAGTTTAACAGGGCATTTGACAGGGCTTTTCGTGACATCAAAATCAAGGAGGAGAAAAGTCGTACAGCCAGCTGTGACGACATGGGAGAAGCCAGTATAGCTGATTTAATCTCTGATAATGCCAGTGAAGACCTCGAATTATTGGAAAGTCTCTATGATGACATGTTCGAGAAGAGGGCTAAAAACAGGGCACGTGATGGCCAGATAGTTGACAGCAGCATGGTATTATTGGATACATATGACCCGAGGGTCTTCCAGTTGTGCAAACGGCTCAGCAAGAAGATTGCCAACAAACGCTCAAGCAGGATGAAAAAGAGTAAATCCAGGCATGTGGACATGTCCAAGACCATCCGGGCTAATATGAAGTATGGCGGACACATATTGAAGCTAATCTATGATAAACCCCACTTCCATAAGTCAAGGCACGTATTCCTCTGTGATGTCAGCGGCTCCTGTGAGTGGGTTACCTCATGGTTTTTCACGCTCCTATATGGCTGCAAAGAGACCTTTGACAGGGTTGAGATATACTGCTTCGACAACAAGGTGACAGACATCACCGACCTCCTGGGCAGGGAGAAATTCGAGAACATCGGCCAGGTCAACATTGCACAGAAAAGGAGTGGCATTCACTGTTATGGCCAGTCGGATATGGCATCATCATTCGAGGAATTTCTGGGCATGGTGAATTTGAACAACCGTACTGACGTCATCATATTAACTGACTGCAGGGATTGGAAGGGTGAAAGAATCGATGGCACGTTAAAGAGTGCCATGCTCATGAGAGACATGCTTGAATTAGCACGTAATGTGATAATCCTCAACCCCGAAAAGAAGATTCGGTGGAACAACGCCACCAGCTGTGTTGAAGACTATGAACGTGCAGGCGCCAGTGTCTATGAGACCAGCAGCCTGGAGAAGTTCGAGAAGGTCATCAGCATGCTATAGCTTTTGTTATATGAGTCTGTAGTATGAGAGGAATGCCTTCATCATAGAGTATGACTTTTCAACGCTTCCCTTTGCTATTGTGCCGTGGGATGTCTTGACTTCACATGTGACGCTGACGATTCCATGCAGGTTGCAGTAGTCCTCCAATGCTCCGGGATACTCCACTCCAGCCTTATTATATACTATGCTAGTGGATGATGTTTTCGTGCTTATGTACTTAGATAGATCAGCACTTTCCTTGAGGGGTTTTGATGAGCCGAACACGGCGTTGCGTCCGGGTTTTCCGCCGGGCATGGTGCAATGGAAGTCGCCCAGACTGCTTGCACCAAACTTTTTAGCAAAGTTGTAGATGTTGTTGGAGAGGCTTCCACTCTTGTCTGCTACGTCGTTGAGGTTTACTCCCCCAAGTTTTCGTGTATTGTTTCCGGTATAGCTTGGTGCTGCGAATGGGAATATGTAGACTGTTCCATGAATTGTCCTGGTTGAAAGATCGTTTATTAAGCGTATAGCAGCTGACTGGCTTGACAGCTCGTTTCCATGTATGCCAGCTACTATGAAGACGCATTTGCCCTTACCGTCACCGAGGACGACGTATGGTGTTGCATTGGATGCACTGTTAACCAGTCTTTCTGTTAAATCGGTTTTTGTCAGGTTCTTGTAGAGTACGGTGTTCTTCTTTATGTTTCCCTTACTTGCCCAGTTAACTGTGTAAACCCTCAGGGATATGAGTAACTTACTACTAGTACTTGATGGGGTATATCTTGTGCTGCCACTATACTTCACGGTGATTGTATAATTTTTGGCGACGTTTGCCGGCGTGTATCTTAGCGTTGCACTGCCACTTTTGACTTGGGCATATCCTACGCTGATACCATTTACTTTGAAGACTACTCTTCCACCGGTGATGCTTCTGCCATTAGAGTCACATACCCTCACAGTCAATGACGTACTCGTATTGGAGTAAGCATTAACATTAGCCATTGATAACTTTGTAGCCATTTTATCAATAGTCAGATGGCCACTGCTTCTGTACGGGCATACTAGTGATGAGCCACCATAGGCTACGCTTAGATTGTAGATTCCACCTTTTAGCTGTGACGTATCATAGATAACTGATGCCTTACCGTTTTTAATTTTTCCATATCCAACACTCACACCGTTGAGCTTGAATACGACCTTACCACTTTTTATGTAATCATTCATTGTCTTATCCACGATGGTTGCACGTAGAACTGCCTTATCAGTATATGTTACCCTCACATCTTCTACCTTAATTTTGCTTTGATGCTTATTAACTGTTAATCTTGCCTGGTTAGAAGTACTACCACCATATCCGTTACATCCACTAAAGACTGCACAAAGGCTGTAATCTCCCGCAGCATATCCCTTAGTGTTCAACGTGTATGAAGAGCTGCCACTCCTAACGACAGACGTGCCAACACTCTTATTGTTCACCTTGAATGTTATATTGCCCCCGTTAACACGACTACTACCACTAGTGACGTTAGCCTCCAGGCGTACACTTTTTCCCATATAAACACTTTTACTGGTTATATGCGTCTGTGTTTTGGATCCAACATCCATATTGCTACTTTTATATGATGTATTGTCATCTATATTGTTATCAGATTCACCTGCACTAACTACTGGCAACAGACATAACACACAGACAAGAAGTATTGTGAATACTAATTTCTTATTAATAAAATATTCCTCCATATTTTCGTTCGATGTTTCTTGGTAAGTATATTGCACATCAAGTTTAATAAATATTTCGGAAAAAGTAGTACCACGTGCATCCCATAAAGACCTTGAGGAATAACAAGTAAGGCAAAACTATATAAATAAAAATCCACAAAAAGATAGAACAACAAATACAGTTAATAACCAAACATATAATGATAATAACACCGCTGAGCATGAGTACATACCCCACAAAAAGCAGACAGGCGAGATAGCCGGGTCAACGAAAAAAACACTGAAAGAATAAAAACAGATAAACACCACTAAAACATGAATACACGAACAAAACATAGATATAAAAAATATATAAAAGAAAATTAAAATTAATACATAAAACTAAACATAAAATACAAGTTAAATAGTAAATAAAAATATTATAAAATTATACAAATAAAATAAAGCAAAATAAACAATTAAAAAAATCTAAATCCGAGGAGAGCCTTCCATAGGTCCCACAAACATGCAATCCACTAAAATAACAAAAATCATAAAAATAATAACAAAAAAATAGGAGAGTAATAAAAAGATGACAATGTTAATAAGACAGGAAGTAGTTGATGAAGTACTAAAAGACCGTAACACGGCACGTGTTACAACCCTAATCGGGCCAAGATACTGTGGAAAAAGCACAATACTCAGACAAGCATACCAACAAGTCCTAAAAGAAGACCACCCCGAGGAAAACGTTAAATACATAGACTTCACGAAGAAAAGCTACGACAGACAAAAAAACTCGGAGTACCTAGCACAACTACTTGACACACTACGCCAAAATAGAGAAGAAGAAATATACCTCTTCCTGGACAACATAGAATACGTAAAATCATGGGGAAGACTACTCCACTACAACACAAAATACAGGTATAACCTAAACATATACATAGCACCCCAAAACTCCAGCAGAATAACAAACAAGAACCTTCGAAAAATAGGATACAAGCACATCATAAACATATACCCATTTTCATTCAGGGAAATACTCGAATACAACAAACAAAAACCAGAAAAGGACGCAAAAAGCGAAGAAGAACTATACAGGCAATACAAACAAACAGGGGGACTACCCGAAATAGTATGCGACAAGGCAATCCCGAACGTAGAACAAATAATACGATGGTCCTACGACAACACAGTAATACCCAACACATACAAACTCGAATACGCTGAGTTTGCCAAAACACTGATAAGATACATCATAATGGATATGGGACAACTAATCTACCCACAAATGCTGCAAAAATTCATAAACCACTACGCTAACGGATACTTCAACGTATTCAACATCTCACAAGAACTACTGCAATACTACCTACAAATAATAAGTAACATGGAAATACTCGAAACATGTCCAACAATATACGTAACAGAAGACAAACAGCGATGGAACGACTACAGGTTCTACACGACAGACCCATCATACAAGCACATGATAACATTCAGGGACGACACAAAAGACGTACTCGAATCAATAGTATTCATAGAACTCAGAAGACGCAAAATCCCGGTATCAAGAGCAGTAATCGATGGCGAAGAAATAACATTCCTACACAAAAACCGAGACCAATACACGTACATACAAGTAGAAAACACGATAAAAGATGAAAACAAAAGAAAAAAAGTATACAGGAAGCTAAGAAAGACTGGAAACTCAGCCAAATACATAATAAGCGAGGACACCCAAAACTACACACACGAAGACATACAACACGTCAACATAATAGACTTCCTAAAAAACAAGCAAATAATAACAGAACAGGGGGAAAATAGGAAATGGATATAAGAATCGATGATGCAACACAAAATGCAATATACAAACTCTCAGAAGACTATGCAACAAACACACGATACAAACAAATACAACTATACCTAAACCTACTCGAAACCGAACACCTAAACCCAGACGTCAGAAAAAGAATCAGAAAACAACTCAACAAAGAAGTAATAAGCCTACTACTATTTGAAGAAGAATACGACCAATGGTTCAAAGAAAACATGTAAAAAGTAAGGGGCGATAATAATGATAAATGAGAAAAAAGGTATCATAAAGGAAATACCACTAAATAAATCAAAATACTACCACCAATACAAGTACGACACAAAACTATACACCAGAGGCATAAAAGCAGACACAAGCATAAAAATAGACGACCTCGAAACATACTACAACAGAAAAGAAGAAAAACTCTACATAGAAAGCCACGAACGATTCCACGAAGAAGACAACACAGAATGCTACGACCAAGCACTGACGAAGAGAATTCTCAAACAGCTAATGGAATATCTCGAATGGCAGGACTGGAACATAAAAGTACACTACTACGACTACGAGGAAGCCATGATATGCATAACACACACAAAAACACCAATACAGCCACACAAAAACAAACTGGAAATGGACTTCATCAACCATGACCTATTCCAGAAAATAATTCCAAAATGGACACCCACACAGGCACTAAAATGATAAACAAGAAAAAGAAAACACCCAAAAAACATGGACAATAGACAATAGGGAGGAGTTAGAAGTATGGATGGAGAAGTAAAAGAAAAAATAGAAACACTAATAAAAACAAACAAAGAAAACCAGAAAATCACAAAAGAAATAGAAGAAAAACTAACCAAAATGATAAACAAGATAATACAACAACCCAAAAAGGTAGACAGGATACTAAAAGCACCAAGCACTGACATACTCATTGACCCCACAGACTCAATAAGAATATTCATCTACAACAGTTATTCCGAGGAAGAACTACTATCCAGGGATAAACTACTGGAAATAATCAATTACACGGGAGTACCAGAAGAAAAAGTACGCATAGGGGTCCAACCCAACAAACTACTAATAAAAATACTATTTCACGATTAAAACAGGGGAAATGGGCTTTACAATTAAAGCTCATAGAAACCCCCCCTTTTTAAGGGATATATGACAAATACAGAACTCACAATCAAAATTGTTATGGGGTAGTTCAGGTTATAAGCAGGATATTACCCTAGGCGTTGATGTTGGAAGCAAAAATATTAGTTTATTCGCCACAACTGATAACTATCAATTGTTCAANNAGGAAGACAAGATACCGTGAGCCAAGATTCAATAACAGTTCTGAAAAGGGGTAAATTAGCTCCAAGCATCCAACATAATATAGACAGTCACTTGGCAATTATCAATGAAGTTTATATTATTTTACCATATAAAGGATTGAATGTTGAAGGAGGTGAATTTAATCCACATAAACTAAAAAATCCAGACATACATGGTGCAGATTAGCAGAATGGTGAGGATAACGGTTTTTATAATATTAAACAAGGAGTTTATATAAGTGACAATTACACTTGTCAAGTATGTCTTCAAAAAGACATAAAACTATAACAAAACCTGTTTCATAACAGGCAAACGCAGCAGCGGATATTTTCAATTAAAACTCGTTGACGGCACAACAGTCACACAAGGAGTCAGCAGCAAGAAGTTAAAATAATGGAACCCATAAAGGTCGGATAAAGGACTGGGGGAAGGCGATTGGTCTATGACCTAAAGAGGACATAGTATCCTCGCCGTAAAAAAGATGAATTCCCGAATATATTAAGCGGTTGAAGAAGTGACAAATGAGAATAACACACAACCAAATGACTTCAACAAATAATTCGGAACACATAAATGAAATCGTGGTTATTATAATGAATTAGATGAGGGATAATATGATGCTAAAAAGATATCAAAGAATGATTAAAAAAAAGTTTGGTGAGGGGGGAGTAAATTAAATGTTTCTAGATACTGATAATTTTGAAACACTAATAATGCGAGGAAAACAATTTGGAATACTTATGCTTAAACATGAAGATGCAGAGGAATACCTGGAAGTACCGTTGATTAAAAACTCTGAAAGTGGGAGTTTGGAGAGTGTGGGGATATTCCTAGATAAACATGATGACATCATAGGAATCAACACAAAAATAGGAGAAAACATCTATGATTCAGAGAAAATAATTAAGAAAATACAATCCATGATAGACCCAAGAGAACTACAAGACAGACGAGTAAAGAGTAAACCTAAAAACATATACGAACTCTCAGAGGTCATAGTACAAGATAGGCAGACCAAGCAAGAGTTATTGTTATGGTGGAATAATTTTTTAGAAGAGCATCCACCCAAAAAAGAAACATATTATGGGGATGTTCGAATTAAACATACTGAACTCAAGAAACACTTTGTAGAATCAATCATAACTAGTGATAATGAACCAGAAACAGTTTGGACTTCATATTATATTTCACCACCATGTGGACTAGAAGTACAAATCAAGAATACACGGATAGATTTCAGTGAAAATGACATTAATCAGATTATGATGGTGGAATCACCGGACTCCCTTGAACGTGACATCTACTTCTATGATAAACAGATGGGATGGGTACAAAGTATAGGGATACATACCACAGAATTACTAAGTGATATAGAATACCTATTCATGCAAGACGATCTTAAAAAAGCAGCCACAAGAAACAATGATGAAAACCAAGCCTACATACAATTATACGAGAAACTCAACATATACAACGATAAAACAGAAAATCGTAAAATACTCCGAGACTGGTATGATGAAAACAAGAAATTCCTCGTGAATCTTGATAAAAGAAAAAAACAATTCTAATATATTGACTAAGATAAATGGTGTGATATAATACATAACTTGTATTATGTAATGAATTCATTATATTCAAAGAAAATACCATTAAACTACCACCTCCTGTAAAGAATGTGAAGTTGTATGGTTTATCTACCCGGAATTCACTAGTTTAATAGACTAAGCACATATTATTTTGTGCTATGTTACTAACAAATATTTATAGGTACCTACGGGTGTTTACTGCGACAAGCAATTATCTTCTCCTCCTAGGTCAGTACAGTATTTCCATTGGTGGATATATGTTAGCCTCGTTATGTGGACTATTCCTCTTGAAACTGCATTCTCTGGTAACGGAGTTTGTGGGTTGCATGAGAGAAATGTCTAATCAGGCTCATAATATCCATGGAATCTGAGGGCTAGCGAAAGACCGACCATGACTAATGATAAATGAAATTCTATAAACATCGTGACATAGGACAAAGGGAAAGGATTTTAATTACCCCTTGTTTTGCAAACAAGCAATGCATAGTGGTGTTATATGCATTAACATCACCCGCATGTTTGTCGGTGTACTAGGAAACTCTATAAGTTGGCCGTATTCTGACAGAAGATAAACGAGGGTTCGCCCAGCTTGTGTCCAGCATATAACTGGTCATGTGATAGGGTAGTGCTGGTAGGCTACCGTGTAAATGGATGCTGATAAGCCGGCAGTTCAGGTTATAAAACAGGATATTGCCTGGGCGTTGATGCCGGAAACAAAAATATTGGCTTATCTGTCACAACTGATAGGCATGAGTTGTTTAATGCTACAGTTGAACTCAGATAATATCTTGGTAGCTTATTAAAAAGTAGGAGGAATCAGCACAGGAGTCGAAGAAACAAAAAAACTAGATATAGTTTATTTCTTTGAAATTCTTTTTCAGCATTAAAAGATGATAACTATGATAAAATAAAAATAACGCACAAGACTAGGACAAAAATAAACACAACCAATCAGGTTATATCAGCAATGCTTGTAGAATATTTGAGAAAACTCAATACAAAGATATAATCTGTTTTATAATAACAATGATAACAATTGAAGGTTTTAATCAAATAATAAATGAGAAAAAAGGTGAAAAATATGTCTAAAGAATCAGAAAAATTTGTAAAAAACATGTTTAAACAATTTAAACATAATAACGGAAAAGAAAGATATCTACATTATTATCCACAACAAGATTTCTCCCAAATACTCACACCACTAGCAAAATGGCTAAAAGAAATGGATTATGTGGTATACAACGCACAAAACGCTACAATAACTATGAAAACAACAAATGGACAAATATATCCACTTGATGAAATAATCAAATTCAACAAGAAACATTATGAAGACATAAAAATAATAGGAGTAGGAAACCAGATATCATCAGTAAATTATCGTGGGGGAGGAGCAGTAATAGAATTTCAAATTAACACAGAAAAATACGAAAACACCATCAAAAAACATGGATATAACACGGAATTTGATGAATAAGAATATAGGGGAATATTCTCATACCTATAACAAATGGGGGATAATAACTGAATTAAGAAAATAACGGGGGAAATAGTAATATGTACATAGAACCAACATGGTTTGATTTATTAATAAGGGGAACAGCACTAAATATAAGTTTAATACTCATAGTACTTATCTTAACAATAATAATAGCTAAAATTGTTCCTAAATTAATTAAAAATCATAATAAAGAAGATATAACAATAATAACAATAGTTCTCTGCGTTTTATTATTCGGTTCGATTGCATTTTTTGCTAATGGCTTCATATGGAACACGTGGATGGAACAACCTAGTGTCAGAGAAGAAGTAGTTACCATAGGTGCAATACAACCAAGACCAGGGCGGTAGAACTTAACAATGATGGATATTACATCAGTAACAGTAATCAGCTAATGTTCGTTACAACTGATGGGAAAGAATTTGCTAATTATGAGTCATGGCCATTCAGCAAATTTGAGACCAGAACCATATTCAACAAGCTTAGAATCAACGGAACATACAAAATCAAATATTACGGATGGAGAAATGGCCAAAACAACGAATTCCCAAACATACTAAGCGTTGAAGAAATAATAAATGAGAATAACACACAACCAAATGACTTCAACAAATACTTCGGATCACATAAAGGAAATCGTGGTTACGATATTGAATTAGGAGAATAATCAGATTCAATTAATACTGTCATGAAATTTTAAGACAAAAAAAACTTTTGGTGGATTATATAATAATGGTGGTGAAATACTAATAATAACCTCTTTCCATCTTCAATAATTTATTTTGATAAAATCATATTTATAAGAAGTGAATGTAAGAATAGAAGATTTATTTTATTCACGAATAATATTCACATAGATTAAATCATGCATTTGAAAATCATGGATTCATTAAATAATATGGGTATATGGGTAAAACTAAGTTTAAGGGCTTCAAGAAAGATAAGAAGAAGAAAGGGTCTTCTTCTTTATATATAAAGGAGGTCATAATATTAATATTGTAGTAAATATTAATAATTGTAGCTTTACTATCAATGTTATAATACAATTGACACTTGTATTGATAACTGTGATTGTATTGGCTTTAATTTTAATAGGGAAAAAGAAACATTAATTTCCCCCTCTATTTTATTTTTTTGTGACCTCTTATATTTATACTTTCTTGAAGATTATTATTTTTTGAATTTATGATTATTTGGAATAAAACTGTTGCATTTTCACGTGTGTGGATTTGTGGTAGTTAGATGAATTCATTACTTTAACAGATTAAGTTAATTACTAATTTAATATAAAACAGCATTTAAATACTTTAAAGACACTAAAATGTAAAAAAATTAATGTAACAATAATTATTGGAGGCATAATTTATGGATAATACAAAAAACAGAAAAAACGAAGAAGAAACAAGCAAACAAGAAGTGATTCAAACTAGGAAAAGAAACCCCGACAAGGAAAAATACATAGAAAACTTACAACACTTCCAAGAAGCAGTAAACATATCTGTACATTACCTACGGGAGATATTGAACACAGTACCTGACGGACACTTAAACAAGGAAGAATATGACATGCTTCAGGCAACAATAATAGGATTAAACAATCTTTCAGGTTTTGCAGTTACACAGGAGATGATTCTATCATTAAATGGATTACTTGAAAGCGTGAAGGAAACAATGGAAGAACTGAAACAGAATATGAATAAATCCGATGTCACTAAATCTGGTGTTAAAACAGATTCAAAAGAATTGGATGAATAATAATTGGCACAATTATTTGGGAAGATAATTCAATAACAATATTCAAAGAGAAAAAATTAGAACAATATCAGATGATGAAATAGAAGATTACTACAAGATATGGGGAAGAAACAAAAATGTTAACTGAAAACAAAGAGAAAATTATGACCATATTATGGGTAATAACGATATAGCTATGGTGATATGTGCAATATTTTTAATAATGAGAGATGAAACAATCAGTACAATAATAGCCACAACGTCATTACTGCTTGTAACAATAGAAGGAGCATATTATAATATTAAATATAATCAGTTAAGAAAAATTATCCGAGAGGAAGGATAGGAGATGACTGGAGAGAAAATAACAATAGAAACAAGAATAAAAGAACCCAGAAAAGAAAATAGGTACTCACAAAGGGATATTTATTCAACTGATGAGTTAATTGCGTTAATTAAAAAAATGGGATTGGAAAATACTGATGAATTCATAGATTGGATAAATCAAAATTGAATAAAATGTATCAAGGATTTAGACAATACATTATCATCCGATAAAAACGAAATATTAGCCCTAATTGAAGTAATAATAGACCAAAAAAACCAACACATATGGATAACACAAAAAACAATGAGTAAATTATTCAAAGTACCAAAACAGACGATTTTATATCACATCCATGATATTTTTGAAACTGGAGAAATTGAAGAAAATTCAGTTGTCAAAGAAATTATGACAGCCGATAAAGATAACAAAAAATACCAAACAAAATATTACAATGCAGAAGTTATAATCTCTTTAGCATATAGAATAAACTCAACAAATGCCATACAATTCAGAAAATGGATGACAAAAATATTAAACGAAATTATCGTTAAAGGTCACGTTTTGGACGAAGAATTACTAAAAAATGGGAGGAAAGTTAATAAGGAGTACTTTGATAATATACTGGAAATAATACAGCACATAAAAACTTCAAAAAGAAGATTCGACCAGAAAATAACGGATATTTACATAACAAGCTTCGATTACGATAAAAATGCAGAAATTACAAAGAACTTCTTTCAAGAAATACAAAACAAATTAATACACTACGTTACAGGAAAAACAGCAAAAGAAATAATCACTACCAGAAGTAATGACAAAGAAAATAAAACAAAATGTACAAATAACACAAATCATAATGATGAAATGTTTTTAGGATATGTAATCATAACCAAAAATTACCTTAATCAGGAGGAATTGTCGATATTAAATAATCTGGTTGATAATCTATTAGCCTTAGCCGAAAATAGGGCTAAAAATAATATCTTAACTAATATGAATGATTGGAGGGAAATCACGGAAGAATATTTTGATTCAAAGCAAGCATATATTAATGTTTAAAGTAAAAAATAAAATCATTATGATTAATAATTAAAATCAAAAATAAAATATGGAAATAATATTTGATGATAAGACTAATTATTTAAGTCATGTTTTAAAATAGTGTATAAAGAATAATATTTGTTGTTATACTCACTTCTTGACTTTTATATAAGGGTTGAATAGAAATAAAGCTAATATTTACTATAAATTCAAATAAAGAAAAAAATATAATGGGGTTTGATTAAATGGATAAAGGAAATTCAATAAAAATATTCTAAGACAAAAAAATTAGGACAAAATGGGATGAAGAAATAGGAGATTACTGGTATTCAGTTATTGATGTTATTGCAGTATTGACGGAAAGTACTAATCCAAATAGATACTGGAGTGTCTTAAAACGAAAATTATCTGAAGAATCAGGTCAACCTTACGAAAATATCGTAAGGTTGAAACTCAAAGCATTTGATGGTAAAATGCGTGAAACAGATGTGGCTAATACTAAACAATTATTGCGTATCATTCAGTCTGTTCCATCACCAAACGCCGAACCATTTAAGTTATGGCTTGCTCAAGTTGGTACTGAACGCTTAGATGAAATGGCTGACCCAGAATTGGCTATGCAAAGGGCTATAGAAACTTATCGTAAAAAGGGTTATAGTGAAGAATGGATAGAACAGAGAATTCAAAGTATTAAAGTTCGTAAAGATTTAACTGCTGAATGGAATCGTTCAGGAGTCCAACATGGTCAGGAATATGCAATACTTACCGATGAAATTACTAAAGCATGGAGTAGAAAAACAACCACGGAATATAAAAAATACAAAGGACTTCAAAAGGAAAGCTTGCGTGATAACATGACTAGTACGGAATTAATACTTAATATGCTGGGGGAGGTTGCTACAACAGAAATCAGTAAAGCAGATAATCCTAATGGTTTTGAAGAAAGTAAAAAGTTTAATTGTTTTTCAGAGATTACATGTGCAGATATAAGTTGATTATCATATAGTATGGTGTTGAATATTTCATCTTTTATTGTTTTCACTTTCTCCATCTTTTAGGTTTTGTTTATTGTTTCTATTATTTAATTTTTTTTGTATTTGATATTTTTTGGTATACTGTTTATACTATTATTTTGGTTTTTTCGTTACTTTATCATTTTGGTATGGTTTCATATACATGTCGTGCTTGATTTTTAGTGTTTTTGCATGTTTTTATTTTCAGGATATTTTTTTCAAAAAAGGAGTTTGTCGTTTTTGTGTTTGGTTTTTCTTTGGCATATTTTGTATTACTTTTTAGTCTAAATTCACTAAAAAAGTATTACTTTCTATCTTATTTACTTCGCTATACATAGATATAA
>MUZZ01000239.1 GCA_003266075.1 Methanosphaera sp. rholeuAM74 | reverse complement strand
TAGACCAGATAATCGACATAATACCAGATAAAAAAATAGAAATAGATGTTAAATCAGAATAACTGATTTAAATGTTAATACAAGAATTTAAACAATTCTTCACTCTTTTTTATTAATTTGTTTTTCATTTAATTTTAGTTATCCAACAATGCTGGATATTCCCTGATATGATAAGAACTGTGAAAACTTATCCTTAGGACTGGCCTGGATATTACCCTTAGTATACTGGTCTAAAGCAGTAGTAATCAGTGCCGGTTTTTTATGGTTATTGTTGGCTGCTTCAAGGATTCCATCGGCTAAACCTTCAATAGCATTACCCCTAGTAACACCATTACTTGATTGGTCGTCTCTTAAAAATTCGATGGAACTACCAGTAACCTCTTGACCATTAGAATAAACTGGACCTACAGCTCCGACTACAGCATCAATAGCATCAGGAGTTACAACAAGAACCATGTCAGTCGACATATTGGTATGGTACTTAACAATCTCTTGTGCGATTTTAGTACCGTTATCTAAGTCATCACTCCATAATGAATCGTGAAGGTAAAGAAGATCCACTCCTTCAGCTCTCAAACTTTCCGGAGGACTTAATGTTGGATGTGCTAATCCTCCCGGATATACAGGTGTGGTATTTATTAGTTTACCATCTTTTACCTTGGCAACAAATGCCATATCAACAGCACCAATTCCAGGTCTTTGTTCAGAAGGGTCCGTACATAAAATTAGCACGTTGTGTTCTCCAGAAAAACTACTCTTACCTTGATGATAGTTTATTAGGAAATATCCTCCTATTGCCACTAAAATAACGAGAATTATAATTAATAATATCTTTTTCTTTGACAACATTATAATCACTTCATGTAATTTAATATTTGTCATATTTTATTAATACTTGTTGTGTATCAACGTTGAATAACATTTTTTAATCATGAAATGTATAGATATAATATAATAAATTAAGTAGTAAGGGGTAATTGAATTGAAAATTCCACAACAAATTAGAGACACCGACGAATTTAAAAAATTACGTATATTAAAACATAAGGCACAGGATTCCAAAAACATAGTAATGGGTAAATTACATGCTAAAATAGAACAGATGAGAAAACCTAAACGCAAATTATCTAAACAAGAAATGGAAGAACTTGAACATGCTATAAGAAGCTCTGTTGATAAAGATAGTATTCCTGTTTT
>MUZZ01000185.1:3258-7326 GCA_003266075.1 Methanosphaera sp. rholeuAM74 | reverse complement strand
AGTACATTTTTTGTACATACATTTATATATTAGGAAGGAGAAAATAATTACTATGTACATATTTTGTACAAATCTTATAACAAAAAAACAATAATAATTAACATGAAAAACGTGATAAAATACCTAAAATCCCGAAAAACCTTATAAAACAAAGCTAAATAAAACTAAAAGAAAAAATATTAATCATTAAAGCAAGATTTAATTCGAACAAAAATAAACTACTGAAAACAAGAATAACCAATACATTTATTAATATAATAATACTTAATAACATATAGTGTATTTATAAACGTATTGTTAAAAAAACGATATAAAAAAAACATGATAATTACACTAACAAAAAAAAAACAAGGAGTTATATGTGATGAAAACTAAGTACTTTTCATTATGTATAATACTCTTAATAGTCTTACTTTGTACAACAGTATCAGCAACAAACAATGAAAAGCATAACATAACAAACATCACCGACGAAATAAACAGCATAAATGCAGACACATCAAACCTAACAAATCAACTATCAAGCCAAATAACATCAAACCTAACAACAACACCAGAAAAGAGTGTGACAGTAGAAGCATACAAAAATAAGCCAAGCATGAGCAAAGCAAACAAGGTAGTAAAACAAGACAACCAAAACACCAAAACAACAAAAAACTCCAAAAACTACAAGAAAAACACGAACAAAAAGAAGCAATACACTAACTACAAACCAACAAAAAACGTGAAAACAGCAAAACAAATACAAGAAGAAAAACAACAAGCAGAATCACAAAAAGCGGCAAATAAAACCAAAGAAATATTCGACCTAAAAACCGCAAACCAGACTACAAACACATACTCAATAACAGGAAAAGTTACAGAAGTATACAATGAAACATCAAACACCTACGCTGGAGGAGAAGAGGATGGACACGCAGTACAAAATGCGAAAATATCCGTATACAACTCCAACGGCAAGTTACTTGCAACAACAACAAGTAACAAAAACGGTGAGTACAAAGTGGATTCATTAGTAGCAGGAAACTACTCTGTAAGTTTTGAATACAAAACCTACGCTGTCAATACTGAGAGCATTACCATAACAAATAAATCCAGACGAATGGATGACTACGTCTTCATACCAGATATAGCGATAATATCCTACTCTGGTTCAACAGCAGAAGACGGACAGAAAGAAAAGGTACAAGCCCTCAGAAATATAAGTGACAGAGTATACTTCCTAGAAAGCTACGATATAATAGAAGGATATGATAATTCAAATCAATGGATGTTAGACTTTACCAACTTCATACTAGTAGATATGTATTCAGAAGGAAACGGATTTGGAATAGACACACAACTAATAGGAGAATCACCAGCATCCAAAAATAACATGATCGCTTATACCTTTGGTATATACTCAGAACAGTTATTCCAAGGAAACCTTAGAAGCTGGGGATTCGTAGGTGGAGATCCATATTCACTGGAGAATACATACGTAGGGTCTTATTGGCAGGCAGAAAGAGTCACAGATAACCAAACTGTATACACCAATATGAACAACTTCTTCAAATACATAGAATACCTATTAGGAGAAACAAGTTATGACCCTACCAAGAATAATGGGAGTCCTATCCTAGAAAGCTCAGATTGGGGGATATACTATCCAGGACACAAGAGCTTCACGAAAACACCCAGTCAACAGGAAATAAACCAATGGATTCTAGCAGACCCAGGATACAATGATGACCGTGTTGGAAGCCTAAACTGGATGACCAATGAACTCGCACAATGGAACAGTGAAAACAATGATCCTGCAACAGTATTCCATGACTTTGAAACATGGTACAACAAAAACGTTAATACAACAGGACCATTTGTAGCAATAGCCTCATACTATGCTGGTGGAACGATTATCGATGCAATGATAAAGGAATACGAAAAACAGGGTAGAGCAGCCTTCAATGTATACCAGAAATCAACAACACCATCAATGACGGAATTACTACACAACCTAACTACTGGTTCCATGGCATTAAAACGTGGAGTAAGTGCAGTAAGTTCACTATACTCATGGTCAATGGACTATAAAAACATGGGTGCAAAGTCAATTATAGACAACTACACCGACATGAACGTTTCAATACTTAAAGCATTAGACGCAATAAGTGAAGCAAGCTACAATAGTAGCTATGGTCCACAAGCAGAATGGACATTCGCAGTAACAGTTCCTCAATTTGAAGGAGTATTCGGAGCAATCCCAATATCATACTTAGATGAAAACGGTACTGAAATAATTATACAAAGTGGATTAGAAAAACATGTTCAAATAGCTAATGGATGGGCTACACTAAAAGACATGAAAAACAAGGACAAAAAAGTCGCAGTAATCATGTACAGTTACCCACCAGGTAAATCTGAAATAGGAGCATCATATCTAGACGTATTCCAGACTACACGAGATTTACTGATTAAAATGTATGAACAGGGATACGACGTAGGATACGAATCCATAGATGAAATACCATCAACAGATGAATTATTCACAATCATCGCAGAGCTAAGTAACAAGGGAACATGGGCTTCTGGATTACTACAACAGTACGTGACAAAATTCTATGATAACTTAACAGCTAACGGTCAACTAATTAGTGCCAAACAATACGAAGAATGGTTCAACACATTACCAGAAAACCTACAACAACAACAAATATCAAGTTGGTCAACTGGACTAGGTAACGGTTCAATGATATACAACAACAGTATAGTCGTACCGGGAACATTCTTTGGAAACGTGTTCATAAGTGTACAGCCAGCAAGAGGATGGGAAGAAGTTAACGACTACCATAGTGATACACTAGCACCACCACAGGCATATGTAGCCTACTACAAGTACTTGAATGAAATACTTGACGTGGATGCAATAGTACACCTTGGTACACACGGAACACTCGAATGGCTACCAGGACACACTTTAGGAATGCAGGAAAAAGACTGGTCGTTCCAGTTAACAGAAAAACCAATCATCTACCCCTATATCGTGTCAAACCCTGGGGAAGGTATGACTGCAAAAGAAAGAAGTTTTGCACAAGTAATTACCCACATGACTCCAATCACAGTTGACAGTGAATTATATGGAGACTACGTGAAATTAGAAGATGCAATGACAAGATACACAGAAAACCTAAAACTCAATGCAACCGATAGTGACTACTACATTGAAACTATACTAAACATAAGTAGTGACCTAGGATACAGAGAACAAGAAGAAGGCGAAACATTCGACCAATACGTTGAATACCTACACAGCCAGATAGAATCAATGGATACTGATATAATCACAATTGGTTTACACACAATAGGACACATCTGGAACGACACCGAGATGATAACTGGTGCAAAAACCATAGTCGCATCAAGAACAACAGCACTGCAAAGCATCATGGAAATGATATACCCAGAACTGACAAACCAAGACTACTACACATTAATAAAAGACAGATCATTCGATGATAAAAAAGAAGAAATAAACAATGTACTACTAAACATGATAACATTACTAGTAACAGGTAGTAGCGTAGATGAAGTAGCAGAAATCTACGGACAAACAAACGAAACAGGATTATACCAGGACATCAGCGATGCATACAGCATCATACAAGGAATACTTGAAAATGATGAATGGAATGCTATACTCACAGCACTAGATGGTGGATATGTACAACCAGGTTTATCAGCTGACCCATCATATTCAGATGTACTGCNNGTACTGCCAACAGGTAAAAGCTTATATGCTAGTGATACAACCAAAATGCCAAGTAAAAACGCATGGCAAATAGCAAAAAGTGCAGTAGACACCATGATAAGAAGTTACTACGAAAACAATGCAGGATCATGGCCAGAATTAAACGCTATCGTAATATGGGGTACAGAGGTACTACGTACAGAAGGAGTAAGTCTAGGAGAATTCCTTTACTTCCTAGGAGTAGAACCACTCTGGGATCACAACGGTAAATATACTGGAATCAAACTAATCCCACTAGAAAATCTGACACTCACATTAAGCGATGGAACAATCATAAACAG
>MUZZ01000185.1:1307-3250 GCA_003266075.1 Methanosphaera sp. rholeuAM74 | reverse complement strand
AAAAAGCACGTTGTAGAATATGTGGAAGAACATAACACAACAGTAGGTATGCTTGACAGGGTATTCGGTTTACGTGGAGCAATCCTCGAGGGTACCGGAGTAGCTGATTTAGCAGCAAACGTTGTTAACTGGCAAAGCTCCTCTGAAGGAATAAGTAACGACCTATCTAGTGTATACATTGCAAGGATTTCAAACGCATGGCACGTTGATGAACACGGAAAGATTAATGTTACAAACAATACTGATCAATTCAAGTACCTCCTAGGAAAACTAACACTACTAACACAAAACCTAGACAGTACATGGAGACTAACTGATACTGATGACTATGCAGACTGGTTTGGTGGATTACTCAACGCAGCAAACACACAAGGTGCAAGAGTAAACACACAACTACTAGATATTCGTGATAAAAACAATATCGTCTCAAGTACATTAGTTGAAGAAATGCAGAAAGAAGTTCGTAACACGCTCTTGAATCCGACATACATACAAAGTGTATCTGATAGTGCAGCTGGATGGAACTCAATGGCATATAAAGTGGAAAACATTATGAAAGTAATGTTTACAACACAAAGATATGCAGAAGATTCACGTGGAAACGCATTACGTGTCAACTATACTGGAAACAATGCTGGAGCAATAGGTAGTGGACTTGTAAAACAGATAGGTAAGCTACTGGTTGATGACAACTTTGCAATTAACAAGGATTATAAGGCATATGCATTCCAGTCAATGGCAGGATGGCTACTTACCACAGACATGAATGGATTCTGGGAATCCAATCAGGAACTCAGGGAACAACTGGCAAACAAGTACATATCAATAGTTCCACAGTATGGTATAGCATGTTGTCACCACACATGTAAAAACTTCAAATTCAATGAATGGGTGGTTAAAACATCAACAGTACCTGATAGTGTGAAAAACCAATACCTAGACGTTATGACTCAGGCAACCAACACGGATTACTCAAAGTTCAAGTCTAATGATCCAACCAATACCATTGTAGAAGATAGTGCTGATGGTGTAGAAGATTTAGATGACATCATAACCACGATTGGTCAGGATGCTAGTGGAGTGGACAATGCAGTAGCTACAGACCCTGTTGGACAACAGGGAACAATGACTAGAACTGGTGATGCTTCAGCAAGTCTATATGCAGAAGTACAGGGAGATAGCTCTGAAAATTCAAACTCAACTAGTGGTAACGATAATGGTCAATCTGGTGGAAGTTCTGGTAGTAGTGCTTCTGGAAGTTCATCTAGTGGTTCAACATCTGGTAATAGTGGTACTGGTACAAGTGCATCCGATGCTAGTGGAAGTGGAACATCAACTAATGGTAATTCAAACGGTACTGGTTCATCCGTTGGAGATACAAGTAGTAGTGACGGAGAAAGTGCATCTGCAGGTGCTAGTGGAGAAAACTCGGCATCTGATGGTATAAGTAGTGCCGCTGGAGCCGTTTATGAAGTGGTTAAAAAGAAACTTAGTAAATCGGCAGCACAAGAATCCGAAATTGCTGTAGGTTATATTGTAGCAATTATTGCTATTGCAGCGTTATTCTTTGTTGGATTCACAAGAAAAAGTCCTCGATATAAATAAAGAGTATTATATACATAACAAATAAAATACCAACCTTATTTTTTCTTCTTTTTATTATTTTTAGAACAATAAATTAAATTAAAAAAAGCTAGTTTTATCAAAAAAAGATAATATGGGAAAAGAGTGTTCTTATAAAGTCTGAGTTGCTTTGTAGAGTCTGTCCTGATTTTCTTTATACCAGTTAACAGTATTTTCCATAGCATCCTCAAATGACCATTTAGGACTCCATCCGAGTTTTTTAGTTTTATTTGCATCTAATGAATATCTTCTATCGTGTCCTAATCTGTCATCGACGTGTTTTATTAGTGATTCTGGTTTTCCTAGTTTTTCAAGTATTA
>MUZZ01000185.1:0-1267 GCA_003266075.1 Methanosphaera sp. rholeuAM74 | reverse complement strand
TATATCCAGTCACGGACGTTTTGACCGTCACCGTATACTGGTAACTGTTCATCGTGTAGTGCTTTTAGTATGAATAGTGGTATTAACTTTTCTGGGAACTGTCTTGGTCCGAAGTTGTTACTACTTCTGGTTATTATTACGGGAACACCATATGTTTTGTAATATGCGTTTACTAGTAGGTCTCCACCAGCTTTACTGGCAGAGTATGGACTGGATGGGTCGATATTGTCTGTTTCTTTGAATGAACCTTCCATGATACTACCATATACTTCGTCGGTTGATATTTGGATGTAACGTTCAACATCGTATTTTCTTACGAGTTCAAGAAGGTTCTGTGTTCCAAGAACATCTGATTTAACAAATGAAGCTGGGTCATTGATTGACCTGTCCACGTGTGTTTCAGCTGCAAAGTTTACAACATAATCAGCATCTTTCATAGCACAAGATGCATCTTCACAGCTTGCAATGTCACCTTTGATAAATTCAACGTCTACTCCATTAAGGTTCTCCATATCCCCTGCATATGTCAGTTTATCTAATACTGTAATGTCATAATCCGGATATTTTTCTGCGATATAATGAACAAAATTTGATCCTATAAATCCTGCTCCACCTGTAATCATTATCTTCAAAAGTCTCACCTTTAATATATAGTTTAATTAACTTGAGTTATTAATTAATTATTTATCTATTTAAATATTAATAATTTTATGATGTGAAAGTGAAGTGTCTTCTCATCATATATTTTCCAGAATCACGGCTTGTTGATTCAAATAGGAATATGTTGACTCTCGTGAGGCTATGATTATACTATGATACCCATATTCTAAATACGCTTTAATAGTCAATCTTAAAGCTTTTATATTTTGAAGTATTAATATTATTATATGAAATTCTTTGTTACAGGTGGTAGTGGTCTATTAGGTCAGAGGATTGCTACTGTGGCTGATGGTGAACATGATATTGTTTTATCCCATAACAGTAACCCTATGGGTAATACTGTTAAGTGTGATATTACATGTGAAGATGAGGTTAAAACTGTTATTAGTAGGGAAAATCCTGACGTGATACTGCATTGTGCTGCTATGACTAATGTGGATTTATGTGAGGATGAAGTGGATAAGGCTTATGATATTAACTCTAATGCAACTAAGTACTTGGCTCAGGCTGCCGAGAATGTTAATGCTAAGATTATCTATGTTTCCACTGATTTCGTGTTTGATGGTGAACGAGGCTTTTATAAGGAGGATGATGAAGTTAATCCTCT
>MUZZ01000231.1 GCA_003266075.1 Methanosphaera sp. rholeuAM74 | reverse complement strand
CCGATCATTGTATCGGGGATCATGCTGCTGGCCCGTGTATGGGACGCGATCAATGACCCCATGATGGGTTCGATCGCAGAAAATACACGTTCAAGATTCGGACGCTTCCGCCCCTACATCGCATTCGGAAGCCCCTTCCTCGCAGTATTCGCAGTCCTGACCTTTGTAAATATGGGCAATGGTACAGGAGGCGTAATCTTCTCCACAGTTATCTATATCGCAGCCGGAATGCTCTATACGCTGGTCAACATTCCCTATTCCTCGCTGGCAGCTGTTATGACTGAGGATCCAAAACAGAGAAACCTGATCGGCACATCCCGAAGCGTAGGCATGAACATCGGTATGATCATCGTCAACTCCTGCTCAGCAGGCCTTGCGCTGCACTTCTCCGGGAGCGGCGCGGAAGTTGCCACCGGACACGGTTATATGATGACTGCAATCGTCTACTCCATCATCGCTGTTCCGCTATTCTTCATTGTATTTGCAACGTCTAAGGAAGTGATCGTCCCTGATTACGAAGCCAGAAGGCTCAATCCCGCGGAGACGCTCAGCGGAATGGTCAAAAACAAATACCTGATGACGATTTTCCTTGTTTCCACTGTGCAGATGGTCGCCTTCATGGGGCGCATCTCCATCACAGCATTCTACGTGATCTACTGCCTCGGCGCATTTACGCTGATCGCGCTGATTATGACGATTCCTTCCATCGGCGGTGTGATCGGATCCCTTTTGGTCGCCCCCCTCGCCAATAAGATCGGCAGGAAGAAGGTTCTGGTGCTTACACTCCTCGGTCAGTCAATTGGACTGTTCATCGTCTATTTCGCACCGTTTAAGAATATGACACAGCTCATGATCGGACACTGGGTCTACGGTATCTTCAACTGTGGTTTCCCGATCTGCCTGGCTATGGTCGCTGACTGCGTCGATTTCTGGCAGGAAAAGACCGGCATACGCCAGGACGGCAGCTACTATGCCACCTACGGCCTTTCCACAAAGCTAGGCAACGCGATCGGCTCCGCCTTCGGCGTTTTGATCATGGCAGCCTTCGGCTATGTGGCAGGAAGTCATGAGCAGACGGCGGAAGCCCTCAGAGGAATCAACACGACCGTCAATCTGATTCCTGCGATCCTTCTGGCTTGCGCAGCCGTACTTCTCTGGATTCTCTGGGACTGAACGGATCAGGATTTTGACGACATTCGTTCAAGACTCCGGGCTAAGGGTACGAACGCGAAGTAAGAAACCGGGCGGGAGACGCAACAAATATACGTTATTCTTGCATGAGACCGAGAAACATCGAAGGATAGATACAAGAAATGCACGTTATCAGGAAACAAGTGGAAAGTCAAAATACCGTCCCCCGCTCTATAATATAAGTACAGCAGCGGCAAAGAGAACTTAAATTGAACTGAAACGAATGAAGACCATCTAACGGAGGTAAACAAAATGGGAATTAAGTCGAGCGTGAGCCTTTACAGCTTACAGTATCAATATCTGCAGGGAAAGATGAATCTCGAGGAGATCATCGCTTTTGTCAAAGGTCTGGGATCAGACGGCATTGAACTCCTGCCTGACCAGATGCTGCATGGAACGCCGGAGCCAACGGAAGAGACCTACGCGATGTGGAACGGCCTGGTGAAGAAATACGGGATCG
>MUZZ01000124.1 GCA_003266075.1 Methanosphaera sp. rholeuAM74 | reverse complement strand
AAAAAAAATAAATTAAAAATAAAGAAAAAGACTTATATGAAATCTAGCCATCCATACTTATCTTCAACTTCATTATTAATCACATCGAACATACAGTCCTGAAGCTTCTTAGTAATAGGACCACGTTTACCCTTACCNNACATAAATTCTTTCCCTAGGAATACGTTCTTCTCTGACTTCGTAGCCTAAATCAGTTGCTAACTGGATAACAGTATTTCTGGTAATACCGTTAAGGACAGAAGAACCAATGTCTGGGGTGTAAATTACTCCATCCTCAATCATGAAGAGGTTTTCACCAGAACCTTCACCAACATCTCCATTATAGTTAAGAACAATACTTTCCTTATAACCATTAGCGACGGATTCCATCTTAGCAAGTTGGGAGTTCATGTAATTAGAACCTGCTTTAGCCATGTTAGGCATAGTATCCGGAGCCATCTTCCTCCACGTTGAAGTACAAATGTCAATACCATTTTCAAGTGCGTCTTCACCTAAATACTGACCCCACTCCCAGACAGCAATAACTGTTTCAACCGGACAATTCAATGGGTAAACACCTAGCTCATTATAACCTCTAAAAGCGATAGGTCTGATATAACAGGACTTTAGTTTATTTATATGAACAGTTTCCTTAACAGCCTCACATAACTCTTCAAGAGTGTAAGGAATATCAATCCTATAAATTTTAGCAGAATTAATTAATCTCTTCATATGATCTTTTAATCTAAATACTGCTGGTCCTTTTCGAGTATCATAACATCTTAATCCTTCAAACACGCTAGTACCATAATGTACAACGTGAGACAATACGTGTATATTTGCATCTTTCCAGTCAACTAATTCACCGTTGAACCATATTTTTCCTGTTTCATCGAAAGCCATTTTAATATTTTCCTTTATAATTTTATCATATATTATATAATATATAACTAATATTATAAAACTATACTCATTAAATCAACTAGATAAAAACGAAATTGATGGAAAGCTTTATATACTATTAATGATAAACTATCATATAGTATCTCAAGAGGGATGCAATTATTTTTACTAGGGCTGGTGGTCTAGGGGTATGATACCTCCCTTACAAGGAGGGGATCAGGAGTTCAAATCTCCTCCGGCCCACTTATATTAATTCAAAATAACTATTTCTAATACAAGTCAAATTACTGTCTACATACATAAGATAGATTAAATCATTAAAACAATATAAAATTACTCATATACACTAAATCACCGTTCAGATGTTATCTAGCAAGATTTTCTTATAATCATGTTCATAATCATCAAACATAACTAAATATCATGTTTAATATATGATGCGTGTTCGCCAAAATTATCTTTTTTGTTTTAAATAATGCTTAAATGGGTTAATGCATTATCCTTTGAGTTCGGATAATTAAAATCGACTCTTGGCGAAGTCCATTCTATAAAAATATATACAATTCACATAGCAAAATAATTGTCCACACACTCTCAAAAGCATAAAAAAAATCTTTTAATTCCATATACTACCCGTTTATATACGGATGTATTTATTAACCTAGGTACAATACTGATTGGAGTTTAAGTTAAACTCAAAAAATAATTCTCAAACAATTCTTTTGTAAAACAAATAAATTAAAATAACTCTTACTAAGTTTAAACATTTCAAATCAGTTAAAATAAAAACACATAATAAACTATTTGATAAAACATACAAACAGCATTAAAACAAAATAAAATGAGAGAGAAGGTCAAGTTCTACATATTAAGGGTGAAAACAGAAATCAACATGGTAATAAAGAACATAACACTACCCTTAAACAAAATATCCGACGTGTTCCTGTTAATTAATAAAACACCACCATAACAGATGATGGCACCAAGAAGAATCCTACCCATACCAGTATAAGGACCATTTGTAATCTTACTTAAACAGAATGCGATTACAGAAGCGATAAGAATCAACAAGATGAAATAAACAATCTCATGTTTCTTAAAAAACTCCAGACTACTTTCAACGTCAATGTTAGCCAAAGGATTAAAACGCTTCTTAGGGGTTCGATAGCTCAAAGAATAGTGAGGGTAATCGTCTAAACTATTCCTATAGTATTCACTCGTACTGTTAGCTTGACGTCTTCTAAATCCACTGAAAATAGCGTGATGGTTATCATTATCAGTACTCCTGTACAAAGTACCTGGTTTACCATTAACAGGCTCATAATACTCGGTATAACCATCATACTCTTCTTCATACTCTTCTTCATCTTCAGTTAAAATGTCATGATTTTCTTTATAAGTCTTAGCAATCCTTTTCAACTCTTTCCTATCAACTAACTTGATATTACGCTTCTTGGCATAAACAGTAGCACCATGACTGAAACTACTCGTAGTGATGATGATAATCTTAGACGCATTAACAGTTTTAGCTGCAATTTCCATATCTTTGATAATATCAATACCAATCTTCCAAGGTTCTTCATAATTTTTACATGCTACAACAGCACTGACCTCGCCAACTGAAGTATTAAGAATAGCATAAATATCAATGACTTGATTAGATACATGATAATTCTTTTTAACTATAAAGCCACTATCTTCCATTACTGTAGCAATAAACCTTACCAAAGTTTCTTTTTCCAAAATTCTCCCTCAATAAAATTCAATAGGTTATATATCAATATGATTTATATTTATATATTTCATATATAATATAACTTATGAAAAAAATAATATTTAAAAAAAATAATTTGAAACAGGAAAAAAACAATCAAAGAAAGCGATAATTAATTTTAGTCTAATACAGCATTAATATTAAAACGTGATCATACCCTTAGTCAGATTTTGGGATTAGATTACCACTAGATTCAATTATCATGGTAATGCCTAGGAGGTTAAATTATACTCGTTTGGGTTTGATATACATATCGGCAACATCATAATTAACTATTCTCAGTAGCAAAGTTTAACACTTCCTTAGTCAAATCTAATTTTTAAGTAGTCAAAGTAATTATTATCATACATAAGAGGTTTTAGTTCAATATTACCAATATGGTTATTACTTTGCTTTTACATATTAAATATTATGAATATTTTGATAACAAACGATGATGGTGTTACTTCTAATGGTATTTTGGCTGTTAGGGAGGCTGTTAGTGAATTTGGTGAGTGTACTATTGTCGCACCTTTAACTCAGCAGAGTGGTGTTGGTCATGCTATTACATTAATGAAGCCTTTAAGGGCTGTTCCCACAGTATTAGAGGAGGATATTATGGCTTATGGTGTTACTGGTACTCCTACGGATTCATTGATTGTGGGTGCTTTGGAGATTATGGATGAAAAGCCAGATTTACTTATTTCTGGTATTAATATTGGTGAGAATCTGTCTTGTACTATTACTACTAGTGGTACACTGGGTGCTACCTTTGAGGCAGCTTCTCTTGGTATTCCATCTATAGCAGTTTCTTTACAGATTGACAGGGAGGATTTGAAGTTCAGAAATGGGGTGCAGGATATTGATTATTCCTTTGCAATAAAGGTACTCCATAATGTTGTAGAAAAATTCGTCGAGAGGGGTATGCCTGATGGTGTGAGTATTCTTAACCTCAATATCCC
>MUZZ01000134.1:355-3392 GCA_003266075.1 Methanosphaera sp. rholeuAM74 | reverse complement strand
GTAGTGCGAAATTGGATGGTAGTATAATTTACATCAGCCATTACAGAATAGAAGTCAGTATTTTACCTGTTAAGTACCTCTTGTCTTAGCTTATCGAATTTCCTGTCGTTGATTACAGGATTTTTGTAATCTATTTCAATCTTCCTGTCGACGTTGGCAAAGACCATTCCCCTTGTCCTGCCACAATATACGGGTTTGTCCAATTCATATACCCTTAACAGCCAGACGTTGGCGTTGTTTGTGGTGAAGTATCCTGATACATGTTTTTTAGTCCATATGTGGTAATCATTGAACTTGCCTATCCTTGAAACCGGTGCTTCGAATACTTCCTCTACTGTCGCATAGTATTTGACTTGATAGCCATCGTCACCTGTATCGGGGAGAGTGTTTTTTCTCACAAAATCCTGCATGGAATCCTTGAATGCATCCATGTAATCATCCCTGTTAGCATAGCTTACTGTTGGATACAAGAGAAATTCCTTTAATGTTGTACTGTTTTTCCTGATTAGTATTGACTGTTTTGCCTGGCCTAACGCTTCGACTGTTGCGTTCCAATCATTCAGACATTTCGTTATTTCTGGCATTTAGAATCACCTTTACATTTGTTTATAAAAACTTTTGCTTGTTTAAGTTTATGTTTATGCTTGATTTTATATTTTGTTGAATTGGGATGATGCCAGCAGTACCCCTTTCCCAAAGGATTCATGAGAGCCATGGCTGTTGAAAAGTGTCATGAATAACTTCGAATGAAATCCTCCAATATATTTATAAACTAGCAGGAACATATATATTCATAATATTAAACATAGAGTATATTCTTGTTTTATCCTGATTTAATGAAGTGACAATATATATGGATGTTATTGAAGCCATAATCATGGATAATCGCTTAGCAGATTAAATGTGTACAATGAATATATGAGGAAAATGTTTATTAGTAGATATTCTTTGTTAGCTCTAAAAGAATAAAATAACGAATAATTAGAATTAAATGTTTATAACAATGAACGTGGAAACGTTTAGATGTAGCTATGATTATAAACCTAAAAACCTATTGGACACGTGGCAGCATATAAACCTATCAACTTAATGTCACAGTCTCTTAAAAAAAAAGCTATAACAAAAAGTATAATTCTATCAAACAAAATGAGAGGATGTAAATGAAAAGATCAAGAGGATTTAAAAGCAAATCAAGATATAAGCTCAAAAAAAGTATCAGACCTAGACGAGCTAATCCGATAACCAAGAAGATTCAAACATTTGATGAAGGACAGAAAGTTCATATCATCATAGATTCCAGTATCCACAGGGGTCAACCTCATCCTAGATTCCATGGCAAGACTGGTGAAGTCGTTGGAATGAAAGGAAAAGCATACCTAGTAGCAATTAAGGATGGAAACAAAGCCAAGGAATTAATCGTTAGACCAGAACATCTCAAGTTACAAGAGTGATTATGATGATTGGAAAGAACGTCATTGATAGTAAACCTATAAGCATATCAGAAGCAAAGGAAATTCTAATGAAACAGGTAGAAGCGAAAACTGATGAGAATGATGAACTCGATGGCCACCAATTCACATATGAACAGAACTTAACGATTGACTATGTCACCAAGTTTGCCGTCCTATCAGCAGATGATGCAAGAGAGTTGAGGGACAAGCTCGAAGAACACGTCACACCTGCCCAGGCAGTTAAAGTTGTTGACATGATGCCTGAAGACCTTGACGATTTGAGGGTAATCTTTGCAAAGGAAAGGGGTATAGTTGAGACAGATACCCTTGAGGCTGTGCTGGAGTTAGTTGACCAGTACAGATAAAGACCCCTCACCCCAATATTCCAATTTTTTTTATATAACGCGTACTATGACCACCAAAAACTGTAATATTATAAGTAAAACTATTTCTAATAATAAATAATTTCATGAGACCTGTTAAATATGCCAGAAAAGACCAGAAGAATACTTAGCAAATACGACATACACCTGGACAAGAATAAGAGTCAAAACTACCTGGTTTCCAGAAATAAGCTCGACAAAATAATAGAAGAGGCAGCAATACGTGCTGATGAAACAATACTGGAAATCGGTGCAGGAATAGGCACACTGACACTTGAACTANNGAAGTACTCAGAAAAAGAATAAAAGAAGAAAATATAGCCAACGTTGAACTCATAAACGAAGACGCACTAAAAATAGCCTATCCCAGCTTTGATAAGGTAGTCTCAAACCTCCCATACCAGATTTCATCGCCAGTCACATTCAAGCTACTCGAATACGACTTCGAACTAGCAGTACTCATGTACCAGTACGAGTTTGCACAGCGTATGATGGCACGTCCCGGAAGCAAGAACTACTCAAGACTAAGCGTTGCACTACACTACAAGGCAGAAGTAGAACTCGTAGACACCCTAAAGCCATCATGCTTCATACCACAGCCGAGGGTGGACAGTGCAGTGGTAAAGCTACTTCCAAAAACTAAGTATGAACTACCAGAAATCTTCGACGAAACCCTGAAAGCATTATTCCAGCACAAAAATCAGAAGGCAAGAAAAGCTCTCATAAACTCTGCACACGAACTGAGAAAAGACAAGAAAAATATGAAAGAATTATTAAAAGACTTAGAATACCCATTGTTAGATAAAAAAGTCTTCCAGTTGACACCAGAAGAAATCAGTGAAATAGCCACGACATTGGAGGAAGTACTATGAGATACTCTGACATAGAATACATTGAATGTGACCAAGTATATCCGCCGGCAGAGGACACATTCCTACTGATAGACAACCTAGAAGTAGAACCCAATAGCAAAGTATTGGAGATTGGCTGTGGAAGTGGAATAGTAAGCATCAAAGCCTCAAAAAAGGCTCGAAGCGTTACAGCCGTAGACATCAATCCATACGCAATAACATGCACACGAAAAAACATGGAGCTAAACAACACAACGAACATCACACTAGTAGAGTCAGACCTCTTCGATGACATCACAGACACCTACGACCTAATAATATTCAACACGCCATACCTGCCAGTAGACGATGA
>MUZZ01000134.1:0-292 GCA_003266075.1 Methanosphaera sp. rholeuAM74 | reverse complement strand
AGACAACTCGGATTAAAGGCAGAGATAACTGCTGAAGAACACATCTTCTTCGAGGACATAACACTCATAACAGCTAGACAGGTAGACCATCCATGAGAAAAAGCTTAGAAAACGCTGCCATACTACTTGTAGGTCTGGTGATAATGAGCTTCGGAGTGGCATTATCGGTCATATCTGATCTTGGAACGACGCCGATATCCTGCATACCTAACGTGGTTAAGTACTCATCAAATCTCTCACTGGGTACTATAACAATCATATTCAACTTCATACTCATAGTCCTACAGGCAGT
>MUZZ01000307.1:1622-2016 GCA_003266075.1 Methanosphaera sp. rholeuAM74 | reverse complement strand
GAATAGTTCGGTAGCCAAAAACATTAACCACAGCCATATATGATGATGGACGCTACCTTCGCTATGGATTTGTATATGATGTTGCCAATAATGGGAACTGATTCTAAGATGAAAAAGAGGATATGTACTGGAGTGAAGAACAGATAGAACTATACTCCCCACCATTCATCCACTATTTTTCATATTTTTAGCAACGTCCCATCATATTTCGTATACTCTCCCCCGACAATTAACAGAATACATCCTGTCATAGGCAAAAATCACAACTAATCTAGTCAATTTCCTTATCCAAAGAATCAGAATAAAAATCTACCAATGCCTCAGATAATCCAATGATGCTTTGACCAACCAGGACGTTATGTTTCACATCATCCATGACAATCATTTCGGAGCC
>MUZZ01000307.1:518-1614 GCA_003266075.1 Methanosphaera sp. rholeuAM74 | reverse complement strand
TTCAACATCAAAATTTAAGCAAACATCCACAGCATCAATATATGCATCCAGATCAGCAGTTTCTGAAGCAACACTTTTAAGCATCTCTAATTCCTCTTCATACTCTCTGATAACATCAGGACATAAAACCATCGGAAGTATGGCATCAAAAAAGTTTGGAAAGCCTCTTTCAAGAGCGGCCTTCAGGCAACCGAAGACTTCACTCAGATGTTCATCGCATTTACAGAAACTGGAAACCAAAACAATTGAAGAAACCCTTTCAGGATATTCAAGTGCAAAGTCAAGTGCTATTGCACCACCCAAGGAAAATCCGACCAGATCAGCTTCTGCTATTTCCAGTTCATCCAAAAGACAGAGCAAATCATTCACATAGTCATCCATGCATATCTTTTCATCACCCGATTCAGAAAATCCATGTCCTCTGAGGTCATATCGCAGTATCCTATAACAATCTTTAAGCTTACCTGCCAGGGGCTGCCAATACTCCAAGCTATCAGATAAACCATGAATAAATACCAAAGTCTTACCATTACCTTCTATCGTATAATTAATATTCATGAATAACTATCTGTGGAACTTCACTATTATCATTATCTTATATCTTGAACAACACCAGACAACACTCACATATACCCAATACTAGGTGCCAGTTAAATGGTACGCCAGATAATTCATGAGGAGAAAAACACCTCCCCAAAAAATAGTGCCACCTACGGTTAATGTTATATAAAACAACTACAAAAAAGTATCTAAAAATCATGTGGGATGATATAATATTTCCAAAAGTAGTATTGTGTATTATACTGTAAAATTAGCTAATTTCGATGTGTTAAGATTTCCTATAGTAAGAAAATCCTATTGTCACATCTCAGTTTGACATACTATAATTCACACCACTATTTGAATTATTGTACAATTACTGTTATGACTTTACCAAGTATATCTATTTTACCACACAAAATTTTTTTTTGTTGATGGAGTGCAGTCCTAATTATAACTAGTTATGAAAACATTATTTTTTTAAGAAAAAAAGGAATAAGTAGAGTATCTGATCTCTACATTAAAGTTAATTTACTTTCTGCTTCTAGTTTCGTAG
>MUZZ01000307.1:0-446 GCA_003266075.1 Methanosphaera sp. rholeuAM74 | reverse complement strand
GTGATGGTTACTTCTTCTCCTGCAGTAGTGGTTATGTCGGATACTGTGATTTCTGGTGTTGCTTGTTCTTGTGTTGCTGTGATTGTTGGGTTTATTGTGGGGCTGGTTGTTGTTGTTTGTTCTTCTTTGTTGGTGTAGATTGCTTGGATTTGTGTTTTGTTGTTCCATGTTTTTGGTACTGTGTATTCTAGTGTTGCAATATCTTCAGTAATTTGTGCGTATAGTATTTTTCCTGTGTTGGAATCTCGGAGTATTTTGCCGTTTATTGTGAAGTAGACTTGTCCTTTTTGTGTGTCCGTGTTTGTTGTTATTACTGCCGTTATTGTGGTTGTTTGGTTGATTTCTGCTGTGATTGGGTTTACTGTGATTGTTTCGTTTATGTTTTTCAGTATCTTGTTGTTGGTTATGTTGTCGTTTGCCGTGTCTTTGAGGTTTATTGCTGTTGT
>MUZZ01000105.1:4992-8361 GCA_003266075.1 Methanosphaera sp. rholeuAM74 | reverse complement strand
ATATAATTTAAGGAGTTGTATTTTAAATGACTGACCTAGAAACTTTGAAGGAAAACTTAAACGATGAAGATTACAAGGTAAGACAAGGGGCATGTGAAGAATTAGCAGAGTATGAAGAAGCAATAGACGTATTAATAGACACATTCTCTGATGAAAACCCACTTGTAAGATTTCAAGCAGCCAAATCATTAGCACAGATAGGAGATGAATCCATAAAACCATTAATATCAAAACTAAACGATGACAACCCACAAACCCAGAAATACGTCATATTAGCTCTTAAAGACATAGGAAATGATACAGTAGCAAATGAATTAATTGATTCACTAAAATCAGATGACTTCGCAATAAGAAAGTTCGCAGCAAAGGCTCTAGGTGAGATGGAGGTAAAAAGTGCCGTAGACCCATTAATAGAATTATTAACAGACCCGGACTGGGGTGTAAGAACATCAGCAACAAAGGCACTGGGGGATATCAAGGACAAAAAGGCAATAGACCCTATTAAAAAGGCTAGACGTGCTGCGACAGGTGACAAGGAATTCAAAAAGGTGGCAAACAAGGCACTTAAAAAGATTGACCCAAAACCTAAAAAGAAGAAAGCTAAGAAGTAGTACTATCCACTATTTTCGGATGGTTTCATAAACATCCTTTCTCTTATTTTTTAGACATGGTATTTCATTTCTCATTTTATCCAACAGGCTTCTAGTTATATTTGTATAAATTATTTCTTCTTCTTCGATGCAACTGTTTAACACTTCACCCCATGGACTGACAACCATGGAATGACCCCAAGCCGTGTAGTAGGGATTTTCAACTTGGCTGGGTGATGTGGCAGCAACATAAAACTCGTTATCAATGGCACGTGCTCTTATCAGCGTACTCCAATGGGCAGGCCCCGTCGTTTTATTGAATGCACCTGGAAGTAGGATTATATCACATCCCTCATCACACATTAACGTCCATAGTTCTGGAAAACGTATGTCATAGCATATTGCAAGGCCGAACTTCGCAATGGGTGTGTCAACACAGCTAACAGCATCTCCCGGACTCAATGTATCTGATTCCTTGAACGTAACATTTTTTGTGTCAATATCAAACATATGCATCTTCCTATGCTTTAATATGATTTCACCCTCAGGATTAATAAGATATGCTGTATTATATAATTTATCCTCACATTTTTCTGCAATAGAGCCACATTGAAGATAAATTTCCTCAGATTTTGCCAGAGTCTTCATGGCATCCAGTGTAGTGCTATTATCTTCTGTTTCACAGTTTTCAACAAACTTCATATTATCATATGGTGTGTTAAACATTTCAGGTAGTGTGACAACAGTCGCACCATTACTTGAGGCTTTTTTAACTAATTCGGTGGCATGTTCAATGTTACGTTGTTTATCATCTACGACATCCATCTGACATGAGGCTAAAATAAACTCGTCAATCATATACTAATCACTCCCAATCAACATAATAATATATAACTATTTACATCCATAAAAACATATCATATAATTAATATGGTGAATTAAAATGTATGAAGTTGAAATAGATAGAAGCAAATGTAGGGGCTGTGGTGCATGCACGAAGGTATCCCAGGCACTATACCTAGACGAAGATAACCTAGTGAATATGCAGGGAGCATTCCTGGATGACCAGACACTAAATGCAATGGTAAAATCATTATATGAAATAGAAACTCCGGCAAGCATATGTCCAGAGGATTGTTTCACAGTATACGATGACCAAACAGACGAAGAAGTAATAATTGAAAGACGAGCAAAGATATAGGTGATTATTTTATGCTAGATTTGTTTCCAGAAAACAACACTAATTGGAAATTGTTCATAACATTCCCCTCCGACACAGAAGACTATAACACATTCATGAAAAGACTAGAATCATCAAACGAAGCCTTCAAATGGAGTGATGTAACGGACACATCAGATAACTTTGCAAATAACATGGAGGATGCTGACGCATTAATAGTACTATCTGGTCTATGGGATAACTATAAAAACGAGATAACAGAACATATAATGTATGCAAAAACTTTCGAGAAGCCAATAGTCATAATAAGGCCCTATGGAGCTGAAGAAATACCGGAAGACTTACGTGATGTGGCAACAAGGGTGGTTGGATGGAATACTGCATGCATAGTGGATGCAGTCCTGCAGAGTATTAATGGNNTGGAACTTCCATGGCAATAAACTCGTAGCCATGCTTTTCAAGTTCCTCTCTACCGTTATTGGTAATGTCAGGAGCTACAATGGCTGCACGGACAATATCATAATTATCTGCAAAACAATCCATATACCCCTTCAACTGCTTAACAGCATTAGTACCTGCCTTTCTACTTTTAAATTCCAGTATGAACAAGTGTTCATCACTATCCTTACCCATCAAATCAATAAAACCGTTATCGGTCTGATATTCCCTACGGGTAGGCCTGAAACCCTCCTCTATGAGGTCAGGATTTTCCCATGCTTGGTCAACCATATGCTTTTCATATCCACGAATTTCCAAGTCCTTAGTATCAAGACAATTATAATAAGTGACGTTATAGACTTCATCTAGGAAGACTCGTATCTCCTCATCAGGTTTAGTTTTCTTACTAACCAATATTAACTTATCCTTCTTAATAACCACGGTATTAGTACACCCAGGAGATTGCCAGTTAACGGGGTCCAAGTTGACATCCTGATGAATACAGAATGTTCCATCCTTCTTGATAAGAACTAATCTGTCACCAACATCCAGAACACTTCTTGCCCTGCCCTCATATTCCACATGACACTTGGCAAGTATTAATAACATACTCTTCTTTTTAAACCCTTCCTCAATAACTTCCAAAGCTTTTCTCATACTAGGGTTTTCGATACTTCTAAATTTAATAAAAAACCACTCCCATATTATACAATATTTAAAACAAAATATATAAATTAATGTTTTAATAAAAAAATAACATAGTATTATAAACAACAAAAATGGTGTAAAAAAGTCATGACTTCAAAGATAATTAAAACTCTAGCCGTAATAGTATATGCAATAATAGCAGTAATACTGACACGATTTGGAATAAGCTATCTGGTAATACTGATGGCTCTAGGATTGATAGTATCATTTATACATAAACAAAAAAAAGAAGCAATAGCATCAGGAATACTGTATGCATTAATAAGTTACATACTCTCTTACCCAGCTGGAATGTTTCTAATAAACTATATGCCAAAGTATGAAATACCAGTACAAACAAACACGACTGCTACAATTATTAACCTACTAATTGGGGCATTAATACCAATGATAATAGCATTAGTGATATGTACATTAACAGCAATAATAGGTTCAACCATAGCAGGATACTTC
>MUZZ01000105.1:0-4948 GCA_003266075.1 Methanosphaera sp. rholeuAM74 | reverse complement strand
TGGAAAAAAAGAGAAAGAGAGATGATTAAAATTACCAACGTAGTAATAGTAGGTGCAGGAACGGGTGGATTAAGTACTGCACGAGAACTATCCAAGAACTCAGAAGTGAAAATAACCATAATAGAAAAAGGACCACTACTTGAAGTTGAGGACTCATACAAGTGTTACACTCCGTGGGATAATAGTGAACTGGAGTTACTTAGAACAGAACTGGTTGGAGGTTCATCTCTAGTCATAGCAGGAAACTTCACAGAATCCCTCGTAGAACAACTCAAAGAACACGAAATCGATATTACACCACAACTAGAACAACTCAAAGATGAAATAGGCATACAAACAATGCCCGAAACACATAAAGGTCCAATAACAAGGTTACTGGAAAAATCGGCAACGGAACTAGGACTGGAAACACATCCTATGCCAAAGGGAATAAACCCAGAAAACTGTGTTCAATGTGGAAAATGTGCTTGGGGTTGTCCTCATAATGCAAAATGGAATAGCTTATCCGACTTAGAAGTAGCACTAGAAAACGGTGCAACACTAATAACAAACGAACAAGTAACAAAACTAGTTGTAGAAGACAACAAGATTAAGGCAGTTACAACAGACAAGGCAAGAACATACCCTGCAGATGTAGTGGTACTGGCAGCTGGTGGACTAGTGACACCAAAACTACTTAGAACAGCTGGTATAAATGCTGGAAACAGCCTGGCAGTAGACCCATTCGTGACCATAGGCGGATACTATAAAAATGCTAGACAAGACCATGAAATACAAATGAACACATTCATCAAGTTTCCAAAGATGGTCATATCACCACATACAAGTCAATACCTGCTACCAAAAATACAGCAAACACATCCGGATGCAACAGTAGATGACATTATAAGCTTCATGATTAAAGTACCCGATAAGACAAACGGTAAGATAACCGGTGAATCAGTATCCAAGTACATTGACCATGACGATGCATCACTAATAGCACAGGGATGTGGAATAGCAACTGCAATACTGGTGAATGCTGGGGCAGACATTAAAAGCATATCATCGACACAGGTTAGGGGAGCACATCTAATATCCTCAGCAAAGATAGGGGAAGTAGTGGATTCTAACCTTGAATGCGAGGTAAAAAACCTCTACGTGGCTGATGGATCAGTACTTCCAGAAGCTCCGGGTTTACCACCAATATACACTATACTAGCACTATCAAGACGGCTGGGACAGTACTTGTCACAAAAGTACTAGTTAAACCAATAATCCCCATTTCATCCTATTTTTTTATTATGTGGGCTGTAATAATTGTGAAACTTGACTTGTTAACAGTTAGTTGTTCACAGTCTCTTGTAATGTAATAGTTCTTTCCTTTAGATGTGAATGTACTGTTTTTGTCAAGGATGATGTTTTTACAATAGTCTACTACGTCAACATCATCATCTAATTGTAGATTTCTTTTAATACGACCAATACCCATGTCTGTTGTATCTATTCGTTCAATATCATTAATCAGCACTTCTTGAATATTCATAATACTATATCTCCACGCTTGGTTCTAGAATTCTATTTTCTCAAAACTATTACAAACTTCGTCTATGATACTTTTTTGGTCTATCTTTTCAACAATTTCCTTAAATAACTCTAAATCGGCATGAGTTTCAGGATACCTTGGCACGGCAGAACATCCACCATCAGGAATTATTGAAACATCATACGTACCAATTTCCTTTCCAATCTCTTCAATTTCAAGCTTATCATATGTTATAAGTGGGCTAAATATAGGCATCCTACAATGGTATCGTGTAGCTTCAATGTTATGCAACGTCTGTGATGCAACCTGACCTATACTGCTACCATCAACAACAGCATTTGCATTAACCCTTCTTGCAAGATTTTCTGCACACTGGTACATCCCACTCTTACACAACACACACGTCATACGTGGGGGAGCATCCTCTTTTGAGTGTGTCAGGTACTCTCCAAACTTAACACTATACAATTCAATATTTTCCCCAACAGAATATCTTTTTAAGTTAGCTGCGTTTTTTATAACCTTATCCAGGGAGTTGTTGGTATAGGGGTTGTTGTCACAGTGAAGTAACACTAGTTTACATCCTCTTTTAAGCATCTGATAAGCTGCTACAGGTGAATCAATCCCACTGGATATGAGACATACAACTTTGCCTTGTGTTCCAACAGGCAAGCCTCCAAGACCCTTAATCTGTTCATGGTATATGTATGTTTTTTCGTCACGTACCTCAACATATAATGTGAAGTCAGGATTAGATAAGTCCACCTTCGCATCACACTCTTTAATCACGACTGACCCGCAATAGGCGGCCATTTCCTGACTAGTGAAATCATGATTACCCACACGTCTACATCTGACAGCGAAGCTATCCTTTTCTGGTTTGAATTCTTTTTTTTCGACAACACTTTTTATAAGGCTCTCTATTGTTTGGGTGATTTTTTCTTTATCAGTAATTGTTTCTATCACAGGACTATATGATACGATTCCAAAGACTCTTGATAATACGTCACACACTTTTTCCCGTTTTTCATCTGTAATCAGTGTCAGCCTACCCTGGTCATTATCTACTTGACAGTCTAATTCACTCTGTATGTTCTTTATTAACTTATTCTCGAATTTACGTCTAATCTTAGGACTTTTAACTCCTATTTCACCATATCTTACAAAATACTTCATAATCTAACTCTCCTAATCTTATAACTTTGAAATGAAGTTTGATAAATTCTCCAAATTCTTTATTTCATGGACTTCTGCACCAGCATCAATGTAATCCCTCACACAACTCGTAGGTGTATTCCACCTTTTATGACTTTCAGGGTTAAGAATCATTACCTTTGAACTTTTTTTAACAATTTCCTTTAAGTATTTGGCACTTTCAAGCACACCATCCTCTCGTTTACCGTTCCAATCCCTGCAGTCAGTCAGTATTATAACGATACTCCTATGGTTAAGGTTGGCGTTTTTGTTGAACTGCTTGAATGACCTGGCCATATCGGATGTTCCATGTATCATTCCTCTTCTCATCCTCTGCATGGTAATCGACTGGTAGGAGTCAAAGTAGGATTCACTGTTAAGTGCATGTGTTGTTTCTATCAACTGGTTATCGAACTCGTATGTGGTTATCTTATCAAATGATCTTTGACAGCCATAAATTATCGCAAAAAACCAGCTGCTAATCCAGTCACAAGAACCACTGACGTCACTAAGGAATACATGCTTATTTTTACGTATCACTGGCTTTGAATTGTAGAGTTTTATCAGTTTTCCACCATTTTTCAGGTTTTTTCTTATTGTGCGTGGCATATCCACATTATTGCTCTCCATACGTTTACGTCGGGTAGACCTCTGATTTGCAATCTTTTTACCAAGTTTTCTGCATAAATCAAGTATTCTCTCATCAAAAGTGTTAATGTTTCCTATGTCTGTCTTAAGAAGGTCTTTCTCGTGTACCTTGTTTTTTGTCAGCTGTGTCGGATCAAAATCTGGTGGCATCATGGTTTCAATGTTTATATCCGAGTCCTGTTGGCTGGGCTTTCCCATAATATCCTCAGGATGTATGGATGGATCATCGTTAGAGTCATCATATTGTTCGAATAATTCTCGTCTATCCTTGGCTTTATCAGTTTTATCAGTTTCAACGAATATTTCCTCAAAGACTTTGTCGAACTTCTTTTCATCATTATTATCTTTAATGTAAACACTTTTAAGGGCTGTTTTCATGTCAGCCATGTCTTTTTCGTATTTAAACAAATCCCATACTTCAGTAGCAGTTTTAGTGCTTCTGACACTTACAGCGACACCTGAATCTCTCAGTTGGTGTGATAATGCTACAATTCGTTCATTTGCCATTTTGATGTCCTCTCAGGAAATTTTGTTTAGACTTGTTAATTTATTTATATGTCCTGTCTTATAAGTTAATGGATTATACTCTATCTAAATTATATATTTCTGATTAAAAGTATCTTAGCAAAACTAAAATGATGGATTCATATACTTCTTTTAAGATGGAAGTAAGCTTATAACATGTTTTATCTGCAAATTTTAACATGTTTTCTATGAATAAATCTTTATAGATGTTTTTTTCGTTAATTTCACGCTGGTTCCGGGTTAATTACATATACTTTGTTTAAAACTCTTGTTTAGTGTTCTAATGATTTTATTTCATTTTGTACTTCAGAAATTATGCCCCTAATATTCTGTAATTAATTATTGTTATGAGATACTATAATATCTGGGCTTAAACAATATTTATAATTTTGACATTCCTTTACTATATAGTTTAATGATAATTGTATAGTATTAACAATAATATCCGTAAAAACGCTTAAAAAAAAGTTATATAACATCCCTTGATGTCCTATAAAATATTTATTCTAAAAAATATAATCTCACACTTGGTGATTTTCAAAAAAAGGGGTTAATAAGAGATAAACTCTCATTATTTTTCAATATTCGGATTTTGTAGTCGCAATGTAAGAATAAACACAATACCCATTAGTAGTGCCGTAATCTGCATTACGAAAGCCATAGTATCCTGAATAATAATGTCTACAATTTGAACAACAGTTTCATCGGACTTAATATCATTTAAATTGCCCACTTTTTGGAACTGATCATAGACTTGTAGTTCGAATGCTTCATCCCCTGAATGCTCTGGAGCATAGACATCAACTGCATGGGAAATACCTCCCATCACTCCTAGAATTAGGATTATTCCGATAATTGCAGTACCCATTGATTCACCTAATGACTGGCCAGTCGAATTAACACCAGATGCGTTGTTTTGACTTTCCGCAGGAACATTGGCTAATGAAATATCAGTACATAAAGCCATGATGAACCCAAGTCCAGCACCCAGTATAAAGAGTCCAGGCATTAAAGTCATTATTGTCGTATCAAGTCTGAATTGATAGCTTAAAATCA
>MUZZ01000083.1 GCA_003266075.1 Methanosphaera sp. rholeuAM74 | reverse complement strand
GGGGGGGGGGGGGGGGGGGGGGGTTGGAATGATGGTAATTTCAATATTAGTGTGTATATAATTTATGATGTATATTTTAGAATTGTTTAATACTTTAAACTCGATTTTAATTTTTTAATTATCGATTTTTAACTATTTCAGGATTTTTTATATCTTTATTTTCAGTTTATAGCTCTTAAACCTAGTTTAAATGGGTGGATGTAAAATGTTTCATTAGTCGTTGTATCATGTTTTTTCGTGCTATATCTTTATCTTGTTTTTTTCCATGTATTCTAGTATAATCCCATGTTTCACTCTTTTTTTGAAAATATGTTTTATAATGTTTAATTATTGTAACATGGGTTTTCTTAAAACTATTTATATGGTTGTACTCAGATTTTTGGGGGTGTTCAGAATCAGGTTGATTTTTGATTAATGATTTTGTGAGATATGATGTAATAATTGTTAGTAGATTGTGTTGGGGTGGTGTGGTTCATTTTCTTTTAAATGAAAAAAAAAAATAATATGTGTATTTTTTTTGGGATTACTGTGTTTTTTAGTTTATTAAGCTAATAATGTAATCTATGGGATTTGGGGGGGGGTAAGTAGGTGGGCTGTGTTTTATTTGCTTTGTTGTTATTTGTATGTGTTGTGGTTTATGTTGTCGTCTTCGTTTAGTACGTTTCTGTGTGTCCATCGTATTTGTGCTAGTTTTATTCTTATTTTGAGTCCTCTTATTGTTTTGTAAATTCTTTTTTGGCTTCGTGGAAGTGTGGTTCGGTAATAATTTTCTACTGTGTTGTTGGTTGCAGGTATTTCTTCGTCTGTTGTGTGGTTGAGTATTATTTCAATTTCTGGTTTTATTTTTTTCTAGGAAGTGTTGTATGTGTGTGTTTACTTGTGTTCTTTGGTTGTAGATTGTGTTGAATCTTCTTGTTGCTTGTTTATGTGTTTTGGCTGTGAATATTTTTTGTATTCTTTTTTTGTCGTATTCGATTTTGTCTAATTCTTGGGTGTTGGTTTTTATTTCTTTTTTATGTATTTTTATTTCTTGTTGTAGTTTTTTTATTTTTTGTAGTTGTTTCATAGTTTTTTTTGTAATTGTATCATTTGTTTTGTTGTTTAAAACTTAAATAGGATATGTTTTAATATGCGATGAGGTAACGGATAATGTTAATGGGTGGGGCACTGTTTTTTCAACAAGTATGCAAATAATAACACAAAAATAATGTTCTTTGTAGGTATTATTGCTACTGCAGGGAATGAAGTAACTATCCTAGTAGCCATTAACGACATGTTTTCATGTTAACTACTTTTAGATGTATATGGCAGGGTACTAAATCTATCAACGACAGAGTATACGCTAAAGCAATGGTTGACATAATCATATTCGGATATGCACTACTTAAAACCTCTAATGCTGGAGGATAGATTATTAAAGCTGTTTACACTACTAGCAATACAAAACTATGGGTTGGGGGTAGGTTAATAGTGGGGTAGTTATCTTTTTATTTTTTTGTTTACATCTTTTTATCACTTATTCTTAACTCTTGTATGGGCTTTCATTGTTGTTCTGGTTTTTGGCTTTTTAGAGTTGTATGTGTATTGTTTTTCTTGTGGGTGTTTGCTTGTTGGTGTGATAGTTTTGTCATGGTTATGGTAATGATTTTTTTAAAACTATATATACTTTATTAGATAAAAATATTAACATTAATATAACATTAATTTGATGACTTAATAAAAAAATGACTAAGGTGGCAATGAATTGACTAAGGAAAGGGAATTAATCAAAGGTGAAGAAAAATTATGGGCAGATATTCGTGAATATCAGGTTGCAACTAGTAATGCCCGTATTTTAGGCAAATTAGATGAATTAAGTATTGACGAAAAGACTGGAAAGATTACTGATATCATCATTAAATCAGATGTTGAACGTAATGTTAATGTTAAAGGTGCTAAACGTAATGGTGATTTCTTGATAGTACCGTTTGGTAAGGTCGAAAAGGTGGGTGAATTCATAATTGTCTCAGGATAATTGTTTTTGCTCATCTATTTTTTAATATTTTTTTTTTGGGATGTTTAGGTTTCTGGCATTCCTTTTGTTTTATTATATGTATTCTTTTTTTTTTATTTTATGCTTTCACATCTAATTTTTTAAAGTATTTATTTTGAACCTCCCCATCTTGTA
>MUZZ01000120.1:7069-7692 GCA_003266075.1 Methanosphaera sp. rholeuAM74 | reverse complement strand
CTACAACACACCTTCAAGAAGTACATCAACTAATACTCGTTCATCTAACTATGGAAACTATGCACCAACTACCAGAAGCTCAGCAGCAGTATCTGCTGGAACAACAGTAGCAACTACAGAAGCTGTAGGTACAGTAAATGAAGAAAAACCAGATGAAACTCCAAGTGAAGAAGATAAAAAAGAAGAAACACCATCTGATGCAGATAGTGGAAAATCATATGAAATTTCACAGAAAAATTCATCAAACGATTCAACGAACATATTATACTTCGCAGGTTCAGTAGTCTTAATCGGTGCATGTGCTGGTTATGGATTCATGAGATTCAGAAAAAAATAATTAAATAGTTTATACATCCCCATTAGGGGATACTATTTATTATTCTTTTTATTCTAGTTTTTTGAGGTGTTAACATTAAAAATAAACATATAATACTTATATTTCTATTTATCCTAGTATCATCTACTAGTTTAACATGTATTTATGCTCATCCAGGTCATGGAAGTGAATATCCAGAAGAAGTAACATCTAGTTCTAGTAGCTCATCAGCACAACATTCATCATCAAGTTCAGGTCATTCATCTAGCTCTAGTCATTCATCCAGTTCAGGTCATTCATCTGGTTA